>CACXCN010000081.1 GCA_902766095.1 uncultured Selenomonas sp.
ATCTTTTGATTCTGGGTATAATACATGTGAGGTACCTCCGTGATAGTAGCTTTTCTTATCTACCTACTATTCTACGGCAGGTGCCTCTTTTTAACAAAGCCTATTTTAGGTCATAACAGGAATGCTCCTTGATACCATTTTATCATAGGCTGATAAAATGGTCAATTTATATGTCAATAAATAAGCTGATATATAAATCAGCAGTTTGTAAAAAGGGCATAAAAAATCCCGCTCGCTTCTTCTCCTGAAGAACGAGCGGGCTGCTTTTTTCAGCGCGCAGTATTTAGTTTAGGCGGTCTTCGGGCCGGCCAGTACGTCGATGCACTCATGAAAGGCAGCCCAGGTATCTTTGCCTGTGATAGACAGAACGATCGGGGTTCCTTCTCTGAGGGCCATGCTCACGAGCGACAGCATACTCTTCGTCGAGCCATGTTTCTTGCCCGAGGTGATGCTTATCACGCAGCTGGTTTCCTTTGCGATCGCGACCAGTCTGGCGCTCTCACGGAATCCCAGCACCGTCCCCAGCACTCGCGGCATGAATACGACTCCTGACTTTGACGGACGCGGCAGCTTGTACTCGGGTACTTCGCGCCCACATGCATTTGTTTGCATTTCTATTTCTCCTTTCTCTATATTCAATCACTTCTTTGACATAATCATTGTAGCACAGCGCAGCCTATAAGTGAACACACCAATCGATATTGTTTGCAGTGCACATTTGTTCCCTTTGCACTTCATATAGGATTGATGCCCAGCTTTTGGCCAGAAACAAACAGACCGCGCCGCAACGAAGGCGGCTAACGGTCTGTTTGTTTCTGTCTCACAGCAGATATTTCAGATTTTGAATATGTTCATGCAATGCATAGCGATTTGCTTCGCGTCATCATTCTTGTGGCCCAGCACATAATCAAGCGAACCAGCATAGAAGAATGCGGAAATCGGAATAAAATTGCGGCCTTTCTTGAAATTCGCCCACAGTAGCAGTTTCTTGTATATGATGTCCAGATCCGACCGCGTCGCTGCATGCTTCTTCATGATACGCTTGAGCTTGAAATCATTCTGGCAATAATCGAAAATCTCATCCAGGAGACTCGGATTATCCAGATCATGCCTGTACATGCGTATAAGCTCATCCGATACATGCAGACGGTGCCAGCTGTGTCGCATCTCAGCAACAAATATCACGATCAATGCAACCAGCAAGATTGTTAGAACCATAACAAGACCTCCACTCAACAAACAACATTTTTCCCGAGAGACCGCTTTCATCTCTCATATCTATATTTTAGCACATTTTCATCATTATTGAACAGTAATAGCAATATTTTTTATTATTTTTGTTGAAAAATATTGTATTTTACGTCAAAACAATTGCAACCGTACAGTTAAATGACGCGTTTCACTTAGCTCCATGCTCATGCTTCCACTTCTTTATATAGTCGAGCCGTTCCCGGAAGCGCGGCTCGAGCCCCTGATCGGTTGGCTTGTAATATTCACGCCCCAGCAGCGAATCCGGCAGGCACTGCATGTTCGTGAGCTTTTCCTTCGTATCATGGGCATATTGATACCCTTTGCCATAGCCGACCTCCCGCATGAGGTTCGTCACTCCGTTGCGGATGACGAGCGGCACCGGCTCAGCCAGATGCTTCAGGGCATCCGCCTTAGCGGTGTTATAAGCCACCTCCATGGCATTCGATTTCGGTGCGAGCGCCATGTAGACGACGGCCTGGGTCAGGTGAACCGAGCACTCCGGCATCCCGATGAAATGGCATGCCTGATAGGCAGCCACAGCGATTTCGAGTGCCCGCGGATCCGCCAGCCCCACATCCTCACTCGCGAAGCGCGTCACCCGGCGGGCGATGTACAGCGGATCCTCCCCCGCCTCCAGCATCCGGGCCAGCCAGTATACAGCTGCATCGGGATCGGAGTTCCGCATGGACTTATGGAGTGCCGATATGAGATTATAATGCTCCTCGCCACTCTTGTCATAGAGGAGGGACTTGCGCGAGATGCATTGCGCGAGCGAATCCTCGGTCACCTGCAGCGTGCCATCCTTTGCCAGCTCGCCATTCAGCACGACCATTTCGAGTGTCGAGAGCGCCATCCGCGCATCGCCGTTGGCGAATTCTGCCACGGCCCGCAGTTGCTCCTCGCTGATGCTCACTTTTTCCTTGCCAAAGCCTTTCGGCGATGTCAGTGCTCTTTTCAGCAAACCGACGATATCTTCGACCGACAGCGCCTTCAGCACGAACACCTTGCAGCGCGACAGCAGAGCCCCGTTCACCTCGAAAGACGGATTCTCCGTCGTCGCGCCGATGAGTATGATGCTTCCCTTCTCTACGAAGGGCAGGAATGCATCCTGCTGAGCCTTGTTGAATCTGTGGATCTCATCGACGAACAGGATTGTCCGTTCGCCAAAATCCAGATTGCGGTCGGCCTGCTCCATGACCTGGCGGATTTCCTTTATCCCGCTCGTCACAGCCGAGAAATCGATGAATCGAGCCTGTGTCTGATGGGCGATGATGCGCGCCAGCGTAGTCTTGCCCACCCCCGGCGGCCCCCAGAATATCATCGAGGATATCTTATCCTCCTCGATCAGGCGGCGCAATATACGCCCCGGGCCCACGAGATGGCGCTGGCCGGCGAACTCGTCCAGCGTCTCCGGGCGCAAGCGGTTCGCCAGCGGCTCCTCTACCTCTGCCCGGAATAGCGACATCTCACCATCGTCCTTCATCTCGATCCGCCCCCTGAAATAAAATACGGATGCACGATACAGCATAACCAGTATAGTGCATCCGCATATCAAAAGCAACTATGATAAATAGCGATAAGTAGCGGCAAGCATGATTCCGGAATGAAGCGTCGTAGTTTGGCGTTAAGAAAGGAAATATGTAGCCAGAGAACCCTTCTCAGATATTGCGCACGAACAAGGCGCGCATCGCGTTCAGCACCGCCAGTATCAATACGCCGGTATCGGCAAATATGGCCATCCACATATTGGCCAGTCCCAGGGCACCGAGCACGAGGCATACGGCTTTGACGCCGATCGAGAATACGATGTTCTCATAGACGATGCGCATGCACTTGCGCGCGATGCGGATGGATTTCGCTATCTTGCGCGGGTCGTCGTCCATGAGTACGACATCAGCCGCCTCGATCGCCGCATCCGAGCCCAGTGCTCCCATGGCGATGCCGACATCGGCCCGCGTCAGCACCGGCGCATCATTGATGCCATCGCCAACGAACGCTACCTTGCCGCGTCCCGCCTCCTGCTGCAGCATATTTTCTACTGCTGCGACCTTGTCCGCCGGCAGCAGCTCGCTGTGTACTTCTTTTATATCCAGTTTTCCAGCGACTTCCCAGGCTACATCGTCACTGTCCCCGGTGAGCATGACAGTCTTCTTTATGCCGGCATCATAGAGCGACTGCACGGCTGCAGCTGATTCCGGCTTTACGACATCAGCGATATGGACATGACCAGCATAGTGCCCATCGATAGCAACATGGACGACCGTCGAGCTGTCATGCTGCTGGCAGAGATGCCAGCGTGCTCCCTGATTCTCCATGAGCTTCTGATTGCCAACTGCCACGATATGACCATTCACCGAAGCGACCACGCCTTGACCGGCAATCTCCTGTGCATCCTTCACGATGCAGGCATCTGCCTCATCCGTATAAGCTGCCCGCAGGCTCGCCGCGATCGGGTGGGTCGAGTAGCGCTCGACGTGAGCTGCGACATGAAGCAGCTCGCGCTCGCTGATCTCATCCGGATGTACCGTATCGACGCGGAACGACCCTTGAGTCAGCGTGCCTGTCTTATCGAATACGACAGTTGCGACCTTTGACAGCGTCTCCATATAGTTCGCGCCCTTTATGAGCACGCCCTCACGGCTGGCACCGCCGATGCCGGCAAAGAAGGATAGCGGTATACTGATGACGAGGGCACAGGGGCAGCTGATGACGAGGAATATGAGTGCCCGGTATATCCACATACTCCACAGGGCCGGCTCTCCGAGCAGCAACAGCCGGATAAGCGGCGGCAACAGAGCCAGGACAACCGCCGCGCCGACCACGATCGGCGTATATACGCGCGCGAATTTCGTTATGAAGCGTTCGGACGGTGATTTGCGCTCGCTGGCATTCTCGACAAGATTCATGATCCGCGCCACTGTCGAGTCCTTGAATTCCTTCGTCGTGCGCACTTCCAGTATGCCAGCGGCGACCGCACCGCTCAGGATATCATCGCCCTCAGCCACGAGGCGCGGCCGGCTCTCGCCGGTCAGCGCTGCAGTATCGAGCATCGTCTGTCCCTTCACTACCACGCCGTCGATCGGGACCTTCTCACCCGGGCGGATGACGATGACCGTGCCCACCGGTACGGTCTCCGGGAACACCTGCTTCAGCTCGCCGTTCTCCTCTACATTGGCGTATTCCGGCCTTATGTCCATGAGCTCGCTGATATTGCGGCGGCTGCGCCCTACGGCATAGCTCTCGAACAACTCACCCACATCGAAGAAAATCATGACCGCTACGGCCTCGGCATAATCACTGCCCTGATAGCCGGCCAGCAGCAGGGCGCCGAGCGACGCCACGGCCATCAGCACATCCTCATCGAGAGCTTCGCCCTTCATGAGTCCCTCAGCCGCTTCATGCAATACTTCCCAGCCTGCAATCAGATAGGGCACCACGAAAGCCGCCAGCTTGGCCCAGCCCGTCACCGGTAGCCAGACGGCGACCAAGAGCAGCACGAATGATATAACGATCCGCCACAGGTCATGGCGCTGTTCCTCCGACATCTCCATAAAACTATCTCCTCTCTAAAACGTATGAGCATTTATTCATTTGTAAGTCTATTATAAATGCCCGTCATCGATTTTGCAACCCTTGACGAGCATTTTTTCACTCTATTTTTACCTGTTCATACGTTTCACTTATTTTTGACGCCCAGATACGGCTGATACCAGGGCTGCTTCTTCTCATATCCGACTGTAGTAGGCTCGGTATGGCCGTTCAGCAGTACGGTATCGTCGGGCAGGGTCAGCACATTCGCCACGATGCTGTGCAGCAGCGTCTCCTCATCGCCACCATACATATCCGTGCGGCCATAGCTGTCCCGGAATACCGAGTCGCCGACGAAGGCCACTCCGTCAGCCTCACTGTAGTAAAGGCAGCCATCGCTCGTGTGTCCCGGCACCGGCAGCATGCGCACGCGCATGGAATCGTCATCGGACAGGACGATTTCACTGTCGTCCTCGATATAGGTTACATGATCCAGTACGACCGGCTCACCATTCATCGCCGACAGATTCCATTGCGGGTTCTGGGCATACTGGCATCCGTTTTTCTGCATGCAGATCTCTATGCCGCCCCATGCCTGCTGGAGCTGCGGAGCCGCCGATATATGATCGAAATGGCCATGTGTCAGCAATATCTTCTCAATCGTTATCCCCTTATCCGCAACGAACCGCAGCAATTTATCCGCCTCGGCCCCCGGATCTATGATCCAGCCATGTTTCGTCTTGTCACTGGCATATATATAGCAATTCGTTGCGATGAATCGATCGACGACCACGGTATATATCATGGTGATTCCTCCTTGCCTCATCGTCCTCAGCACCATTACTCTGTCATTATACCATCTATTGGTTGCTGCTGACCAGAAAAATGTAGCTGCCGCTGTCCTTCCTTTCCCCTTAAGTACGACATGAGAATGTTTTATTTTATTGATAAGAACGATTGGCGGATGTGATTCCCCAGTTTTGTTATCGATTGCGGCAACTGTGCTAAAGCCCCTTGATTTTCCAAGCTTCGGGAGTAGAATGAAGTTATATTTTCGCGTCGCTTTATGGGAGGATTTATTTCATGGATATTTCTTTTTTACAACTGGCCATAATCGTCGCAACCATCGCTATCGTCCTTGGTGCTGGCATATGGTCATCGCGGTCGGTACGATCGGCCGAGGGTTATAGTCTCGGCGGTCGCTCGGCTGGTGTCTCGCTGGTAGCCGGTAGTATCGCCGGTACCTGCGTCGGTGGCGGCGCTACTGTCGGCACCTCGCAGCTGGCTGCCTCTATCGGTCTCTCGGCCTGGTGGTTCTCCATCGGCAGCGGCGTTGCACTCATCATCATGGGCCTGTTCTATGCCAGCCCGCTGCGGCGTACCTCGCTCGAGACCATATCACAATACCTTCTTCTGAACTATGGCAAGCCGGCCGGAACATTCTCCTCGGTCGTCTCCTCGCTCGGTATCCTCTTCAGCGCCGTAGCCAGCACCCTGCCCGGCATCGGCATCCTCGTCGCTCTGCTCGGCGTTCCGTCCTGGGTGGCAGCCATCATACTCATGATCATGGTTGCCGGCTATACCTTCTTCGGCGGAATGAAGAGCGCCGGCGTCGGCGGCATCCTGAAGATGGCCATCATCTGGGTAAGCCTCCTGATATCTGGCGGCTATGCCGTATATTCCCTGCACAGCGATCCGGTGGCCATGAGTGCCATACCGGACGGCTGGTTCAGCATATTCGGCATCAGCACGTCGAGCATCCTCGTCAACCTGTTCTCGCTCATCGTCGGCATGCTCTGCACGCAGAGCTACATACAGGCCATATTCTCAGCCTCGAACCCGCGCACGGCTTCGGTCGGTGCCTTTGCTGCAGCTCTCATAGCCATACCGGTCGGCCTTCCCTGTGCCTATATCGGCATGTATATGCAGGCTGTCCATCCGGAGGTCCCGGCTCTGCTGGTACTGCCGACCTATCTCATGAATTATCAGCCGGTCCTCTTGGGCAGCATCGCAATGGGCGGCATCGTGCTTTCCCTGATTGGCTCGATCGGAGGACTTTCGCTGGGCATCGCCACGATGCTGTCACGCGATATCGTCTGCCGCGCCTTCAAGATAACCTCTGTCAATAAGCAGCTGCTCATCGCCCGTCTGCTCCTGCTTGTCGTCATCGCCTGCTCGGCCATCATCGCCATCGCGAACGCCGACTCTCAGATATTGTTCTGGAACTACCTGTCCATGGCCCTGCGCGGTGGCGGCATCTTCCTGCCGCTGACGATCGCCGTATTCTCACCGCATGCCATCGAGCCGCACTGGGCGGTAGCGTCCATGTTCCTATCCACCGGCAGCGCCATAGCCGCCTCCATCATCGGCAGCCCGATCCATCCGCTGTTCATCGGCCTGACGGTCAGCCTGCTACTGCTCATCCCCGGCTGGATATCGAACAACAATCACCACACGGACGAACCCATCCCCGTCGAGGAATAATAGATCAGAATATTCAAGAGGGCTCGTGGTCCAATCATCATGAGCTCTTTTTTACTTCCGCACCCTGTCACTTGCGCTTGAAGCCCATTTCATCATCTGCAAAGAAGCCGCCCGGCTGGGGATTTCCCGGCCGGGCGGCTTTTCCATTTTTCCAGGCTTGGCTTATTTACTTCTTGCTGTCCACGTCGAGCACAGCCTGAGCCGCTCCCAGTATCCCCCATGAGGCGGACTCGAATGTCAGGCCGCCCTGCAGGTAGACATTGTAGGGCGCGCGCAGCGGTCCGTCGGCCGAGAACTCGATCGAGGCGCCCTGCACGAATGTACCGGCTGCCATGATGATCTTATCGGCGTAGCCCGGCATATCCCAGGGCTCCGGTGCCGCATAGGAATCGACCGGCGAATATTTCTGCACGCCGCCGCAGAAAGCGATCAGCTTTTCGGCCGAGCCGAGCTCGATGGCCTGGATGATATCACCGCGCTCCGTATCCGGCAACGGCAATGTCTTATAGCCGAGTCCGGCGAATATGCCAGCTGCGAATACCGCGCTCTTCACGGCCTGAGCTACGACATGTGGAGCCAGGAATAGGCCCTCGAACAGCAGGCGGTTATTGGCGAGGCTGGCACCGAGCTCATCCCCCATGCCCGGCGCCGTCAGGCGATAGGACGTCAGCTCGACGAGCTTGTCCCGTCCTGCTATGTAGCCGCCGGTAGGTGCGATGCCGCCGCCGGGATTCTTTATGAGCGAGCCGGCCATGATGTCAGCCCCGACCTGGGTCGGCTCCAGCGTATCGACGAACTCGCCGTAGCAGTTATCGACGAAGCAGATGCACTCCGGTTTCAGCTCATGCACGCGCGCCGTGATTGCCTTGATATCAGCGATGGACAGCGGATTGCGCATGCTGTAGCCACGCGAGCGCTGGATGAGCACGACTTTCGTATTGTCCTTGAGCTTGCCTGCGATGCCGTCCAGGTCGACACAGCCATCGACCATGGGCAGCTCATCGTAAAGCACGCCGAATTCCTTCAGCGAGCCCGGGCTCGGGTTGTCATAGCCGATGACCGTCTGCATCGTATCGTATGGTTTCCCTGTCAGCGACAGCAGCTCATCGCCCGGACGAAGCAGGCCGAACAGCACGGTAGCCAGCGCATGCGTACCGGACACGAACTGCGTGCGCACGAGAGCCCGCTCGGCCCCGAATATATGGGCATAGAGCTCATCGAGCTTCTGCCGGCCGATATCATCATACGCGTAGCCCGACGTCGTATTGAAATGCGCCTCAGATACGCGGCACTCGCGCATGGCATCGAGCACCTTGAGCGTATTCTGCTCAGCGATACCATCGATGCGGGCGAACTGCTCCTTCGTCTGCTCCAGTACTTCCTGTTTCAGTTGCAAAAGTTTTTCGGAAAATGCCACTAATAAGATCTCCTTGCGTTATTTATTGATGATGCTGGCTATATGCTTCAGCGTTATAGACAGCGTGCCATCATCATTCGTATAGAACTCGACATACTCGGTGTTATCAAAATAATCCGTGGGGATGGAAAGCTCGATACCGGTATCCGTCTTGAGCTTGTGCTTGCAGACTTTCTTCAGCGTAGCCTCCTGGTCCATGCGCACGGGTTCTGTGAAACCGGCCTCCTGGACCTCCTCGCGGAACTGCTGCTGCATACCGGGATCGTCGGCAAATATCTTCGGCGCCGCAGCTGCGACATCCAGCTCATCATCGGCCTGCATACTTTCCGTCACATAGTTCTTGACCGCCTGCTCCACGGCCACCTTGTCCCGGCCATAGTCATCGGCGACCTTGGCCGCCGTCTGACTGAGCTTTTTCATCGCTTCCTGCGGCGAGGGACGCAGATCGGCCTCCAGTACCATTTCCGGCAGTGCAAATATGGAGTTGCCATCGATGCTGTACTTCTTGGCCGCGACGATGAGCTGCATGTCCGCGAGATTGATGAACGCCCACTCATCCATGCGCTGCGTCAGCCCCGGCATGATGGAGTAATGATTCACGATATCCGTCTGTACACCGTCGTCGGTCTGATATACCTGATGCGTGAAGCCCATGTGGCTGTTGCATTTGAATATGACAAGCTGGCGCTGGTCATCGATGCGTACATCAGCCACTATGACATCGGCCGATACCAGCTCGTCGGCATGCGTCAGCACAGCCTCGATCTTGCGGGCAATCGCCTGCGACAGCGCTACGAAATCCATCTCGCCTGAAGCATAGCTGCGTACCTGGCCGGCCAGCTCGCTGTCATCATAGAAGCGTCCCGGCTTGGATGACTGATTACTCCAGCTTTTCTCTATATGCTTTTCGAGAAATGTAGCGATTGAGTCCTTGATCTCCATCTCGCTGTCCGAGTAAGCGGTCTGCCCTGAGCTCAGATCCAGTACATGCAATATGGCCTTATCTATTACCAGCATCGTCGTCCTCCTTTTTGCCGTGCGTCTTCTCCCACTCCTGACGCTCGTGCTCGCCCCACTCGCGCAGCTTTTCCTCCTCTGCCTCTATGCGGGCTTTGTTCTCGCGCTGCTTCACGACGTTTGCCGCCATGCGGCGCACCTGCTGCATGCGGGGCTGGAGGCGCTCATTGAGCCGGGCTTCGAAATCTTCGAGCGTATGGGCATCGAATTCATAGGTGACATCGGGCACGCCCCATATATAGGCTTCGCCGAAAAATTCATCACGATAGATATTGTAGTACAGGGTCACACTGCTGCTGATCGAGTAATCGACATAATCGATGATGATGCAGGAACCGTTGTTGATGCGCACGGGCTGGTCGGGACGGATATCGAGCGTGAAGCCCTCGAGCTCAGCAGGCAGTTCCTGCGCAGCCTCCCAGTCCAGTATTCCCTTGCGCCGCACGATGCCGCTGATCGTATGCGGGTCGAATGTCGTGAGTTCCTGTATGAGGCCCTCGAACTGCTGCCGCAGGAGTCCCTCGAAAGCATCCAGCTTCGCGGCGATGAACTCGATGCGGCAGAATTCGATCAGGTTCACCTTCACCCGCAGCTTATACTCCATCGTCTCTTCGTGGAAATACACTGTGACGGAGCGGTGACGTTTTTCATCCGTGTAACTGTAGAGCTCATAGCGGTCATCGACCGGCTCGCACATACGCCGGAGCTGGAAATCCCCGATGTGATCCGGCAGCTGGGCCATGTACTCCCAGCCCTCTACGGCTTCCTCGACCGCCTTTATATTATCTTCTTTCATGAGCCGGAGCCCTCACCGATCATGGCCAACAGGCCGGCTTCATCGAGTACCGGTATTCCCAGGGACTGCGCTTTGCTCAGCTTCGAGCCAGCGGCCTCACCAGCCACGAGATAATCGGTCTTTTTCGAAACGGAGCCGGTCACGCGGCCGCCATGGGCCTCGATACGGGCCGCGCAATCCTTGCGGCTAAGCGTCGGCAATGTCCCGGTCAGCACGAACGTCTTGCCCGCCAGCTCGGTGCCTGCAGCCTCGATCGGTTCGGCCGTCATATTCACCCCTGCCGCCCGCAGACGGTCAAGCAGCTGCCGCGTAGAGTCAGCTGCAAAGTACTCCGTCAGTGCCTCGGCACTGACGTCGCCCATATCGCGCACAGCCAGTATCTGTTCGCGGCTGGCCGCGGCAAGTGCTGCGATTGAGCCGAATTCATGCATCAGTTCGCGCGCGGCCGCCCGGCCGATGCCGGCGATCCCCAGGCCGGTCAGCAATCTTTCGGGCTCATTCTGCTTCGAAGCCTCGATATTCTGCAGCAGCTTGTCCGTGCTCTTCTCACGGCCGATGATGCCCTCGCGCAACAGGTCGTCGCGCCGCTCCGCGAGATCATAGATATCGGCGACATCATGCAGATAGCCTTTCGCGATCAGGGCATGGACAGCCGCCTCGCCGAAGCCGTGGATGTCCATGGCATTGCGGCTCACGAAATTCAGAATGTGATTCTCGACCTGCGAAGGACAGCTCGGGTTCTGGCATTTGATATCGGCTGAGTCTGGCTCGCGCACGGCGCGGGCGCCGCACACCGGGCATGTATCGCCAATGCGGAAAGGTTCCGTCCCTGACGGGCGCTTGCTCTTGACGACCTCTTTGATCTTCGGGATGATTTCGCCCGATTTATACACGCGCACGGTATCGCCGACGCGGACATCGAGGCTGTCGATGAAATCCTGATTGTGCAGCGTGGCGCGCTCGACCGTCGTGCCGCAGAGACGCACGGGATCGAATACCGCTGTCGGCGTGATGCGGCCGGTGCGTCCGACGGAGAGCTCGATATCGCGTATGACCGTCTCCTTTTCCTCGGGCGGATACTTATAGGCGATGGCCCAGCGCGGCACCTTGGCCGTAGCGCCGAGTTTCTCGCGATCCGCCAGGTTATTGAGCTTTACGACGGCGCCATCGATGTCATAGGCCAGGCTGCCGCGACGCTCGCCGATCTCCTGTATGGCTGCCCATACTTCATCTGCCGTATGGCAGACCTGGTAGCCATGGATGACCTTGATCCCCTGCTGCTTCATGAACTCATACGACTCCGTATGCGTCGCGAACTCCCGGCCGCGGGCGGTCTGCAGATTGAACACGAACAGCGACAGATGACGTTCCTTCACGATGCGGCTGTCCAGCTGGCGCAATGTGCCGGCCGCACAGTTGCGGGGGTTGGCGAATTTCTTTAGTCCCAGCATCTCCTGACGCTCATTCACAGCGGCAAAAGCCGCCCGCTCCATGTATACCTCGCCGCGTATCTCGAAATAAGGCAACTTCGTCGGCAGTTCCTGAACCACGTCGTCTATGACGCGGGCATTCGCCGTGACATCCTCTCCCTGCACGATGCCGTCGCCGCGCGTAATCGCGCGCACGAGCTGGCCATCCTCATAGCGCAGTGCCATCGAGAGGCCGTCAATCTTTTCCTCGACGACGAACTCCGGATCATCGAGCTGTGCCTGCAGGTCAGCGACGAACTGATCGATCTCGGCCCGTGAGAACACATCCTGCAGCGACAGCATCGGGACATCATGCTTCACGAGCTGGCCAGCAGTGCGCATAGCCTGCCCGCCCACCTGCTGAGTCGGCGAGTTCTTCGTGATGAGCTCCGGATATTCCTTTTCTATAGCCTTCAGGCGCAGCATGAGCTGGTCATATTCGTAGTCGGATATCTCGGGGTTATCTTCATTATAGTAGCGGTTGTTATGATAGCGTATCTCGCGCCGCAGAGCTGTCAGCTCTTTCTTGACGGATTTTATATCCCGTACCTCGTCCATCACCATGCCTCCTGTTTTCTATGGCTTCAGGCTCTCGTTATGGGGGCGTATTTCTGCATCAGGCCTTTGATGCCCTGACCGGGGAAAGCGATCTTGAGCTCGGTCTCTTCACCGGAGCCCTTGACTGAAACGATCGTACCGATGCCCCACTTGCCGTGTTTCACCTTATCGCCCGGATGCCACTCGATGCTCAGGTCAGGGCGTATCACGCCGGCTGCCGGGCGCTGCGGACTCGTACCTGCAGCCGCGGCCTGACGTTTCTTTAGCGCCGCGAAAGCCTCGAGGGCCGACTGCGGCTTTCCCTGGAAATGGACGCCATGCCCCATCTGGCTGGCCCGTGGGTGGAAATAATCGGGCTGCTGCCGTCCCTGACGGCGGTAGATCGGCTCATCTTCCCAGCCAAACGCAGATTTCTGCTCGTCGAGATATTCGCTCGGTATCTCGGCCAGGAACGTCGAGGGCGGGAAGTTCTGCGTATGTCCGTACAGCATCCGCTGACGGGCATGAGTCAGATATAGCTTGCGCTGAGCACGGGTGATGCCGACATAGCAGGCGCGGCGCTCCTCCTCCATCTCGTTCGGATCCTCGATCGCGCGGCTCTGCGGGAACAGGCCATCCTCCATGCCGACCATGAATACGACGGGGAACTCGAGTCCCTTCGACGAGTGCAGCGTCATAAGCGTCACCCGGTCATCGTCGATATCGGCCGTATCGACATCGGAGACGAGCGACAGCTGTGCGAGGAAATTCTCGAGCGTCGGCTCCTCGGACTGCTCCTCGAAGTCCCGGGCAGAGCCGATGAATTCCTTGATATTTTCGAGCCGCGATTGATTCTCGGGCTTATCCTCTGCCTGCAGATCCTTCGTATAGCCGGTGCGGTCGATGACTTCCTCGACGAGATCATCGAGATGCATGCTCGGAGCCTCTGCCATCAGCCCCGCGATGAGCGCAGCAAATTCGAGCAGCGGCTTGCGTGACCGCGCCGTGATACCTGGGATCTGGTCGAGCGTCTCCGGGTCGGATATGACCTCGAACAGCGTCAACCCCTGCGAATCCGCAAAGTCGAGCAGCCGGTTCATCGTCGTCTGCCCGAGGCCGCGCTTCGGCACGTTCACGACGCGCAACAGACTGACCTCGTCCAATGGATTATAGAGGAGCCGCAGGTAAGCCAGCAGATCCTTGATCTCTTTGCGGTCGTAGAACTTCAGGCCGCCGACCATCGTATAGGGCAGACCGAGCCGCATGAATGTCTCCTCGATGACGCGCGACTGCGCATTCGTGCGATACAGGATGGCCACATCGCCATAGTCCGTACCATCCGCGTGCTCCTGCGCGATGGCTTCGGCCACATAGCGGGCCTCATCGCGCTCATCGGATGCCTCATAGCTCGTGATGCGCTCGCCACGTGCATTGTCTGTCCAGAGTTCCTTCGGCTTGCGCTCGATATTGTTCTCAATGACGGCATTGGCCGCGGCCAGTATCATCTTCGTCGAGCGATAATTCTGCTCGAGCTTGATGACCTTTGCCTCGGGATAGTCGTTCTCGAAATCAAGGATGTTGTGTATGTCAGCGCCACGCCAGCCATAGATGGACTGATCGGCATCGCCGACGACACAGAGATTGTGATGCTGGGCCGCAAGCAGCTTCGTCAGCTGATACTGGGCGCCATTCGTATCCTGATACTCATCGACGAGGATGTACTGGAACCGCCGCTGATATTTCTCCCGTATCTCGTCATTCGTGCGCAGGAGTTCCACTGCCACGAGCAAGAGGTCGTCGAAGTCGAGCGCATTGTTATTGCGCAGCTTCGTCTGATACATGTCATAGACCTCGGCCACCCTCTTATCAAAGAAGTTATCGGCCTCACTGGCAAAGCGCTTCGGTCCCATGAGCTTGTTCTTGGCATTCGAGATGGCATTCAGTATATTCTTAGGCGGATACTGCTTCGTATCGAGGTTCAGCGTCTTCAGGCAGTCCTTGATCACGTTCTGCATGTCGCTCGTATCGTAGATGACGAAATTCTTTTTATATAGCCCCGTCACCTCGATCTCCCGCCGCAGGAAACGGGCACAGAACGAATGGAACGTACTGAGCCAGACATCTTTCGCTGCGTCGCCGATGAGGTTGTCGACGCGCTCGCGCATCTCGAGAGCCGCCTTGTTCGTAAACGTGATGGCCAGTATCTGCCAGGGAGCGACCCCATTGGCCAGCAGATTGGCGATACGGCATGTCAGCACGCGCGTCTTGCCCGAGCCCGCACCAGCCATGATGAGCAGCGGCCCCTCCATGTGCCTGACAGCTGCCTGCTGGGCCGGATTCAACCCTGCGAATATATCCGTATTCACTGAAATCCTCCTCTGCAAAATCCAAGCTGCCACTCTGAAACAGAGGGCAGTGAAAAAGCCTTCTCCGGTGGGGAAGGCTTGCATAAGCTATGCTTCACACGTATTGTATTTCACAGCCCTGGCATCATTTGGAGATACGCTTGACTGCTTCCGAAAGTGGCGGTATAATCTGCTTCTTACGCGACATGACACCCGGCAGATATACATGCGTACCACTGGCATCTTTCTTGAATGCCTCGCCGATGAGTGTCTTCGGGGAGCCGGCATACAGCAGGTAGGTAGACTCCTGCAGGATATCCGTCACCATGACGAGGCTCATATCGAAGCCTTCCTTCTCGCAGATATTCGTCATGGCCTCGATCATCTGCGGCTCGATATCCATGACCTCTTTCGGGTCCATCACCGAAATCTGGCTGACGATGATGCGGTAGTCGCCGATCTGGAATTCCTTCAGGTCGTTCTTCGCAATCTCAGCCGGCGTCATATCACCGATGCCCGAGCCGGCCTTGAGCATCTCGAGACCGTACTCGTTGATATTCACATCCGCGATCTCCGCCAGACGCTTCGCCGTCTTCTTGTCATACTCCGTGCACGTCGGAGACTTGAACAGCACCGTATCCGATATGATAGCCGACAGCAGCAGTCCGGCGATGGACGGCGGTATATCGACATCGTTCTGCCAGTGCATGTTGGCCACGATCGTAGCTGTGCAGCCGACCGGCTCCGCATGCGTGTAGATCGGCTCGCTCGTCTGGATGCCGCCGAGACGATGATGATCGATGATCTCGACGATCTTCGCTTCCTCGATGCCCTCGACCGCCTGGCCGCGCTCGTTGTGGTCCACGAGGATCACGCGCTCGCGCTCCGGCATCGTCAGCTTGTCACGGCTCACGAGACCTACGATATGACCATTCTCGACGACCGGATAGTTGCGGTAGTTCGTCTCCTCCATCGTGCCCTTGATATCAGAGAGCAGATCGAGCGGCTTGAAGCATACCGGCGTCGGATGCATGATGCGGCGGATCGGTACGCACTGATTGATGAGGCGGGCCACCGTATAGGTGTCATACGGCGTGGACAGCACGAACATATGGCGCTTTTCGGCCTCCTCGATGACATCGGCCGATACCCGGCCGTTGCCCGTGACGATGAGGCAGGCGATATCCTGTTTCAGGCAGTCGATGAGCGTCTCATCGTGACGATCGCCGACGAGCACGATATCGTCTTTCTTTATGATATTCTTTATCATATTGATGCTGCCGGCAGCGATGCGGACCTTGCCCTTTATGGTATCGCCCTCTTCGCCAGACACGAGCACCTTGCTGTCCGTCGCCCGGATGATATCGCGATAGCGCACGCGCATGTCAGCCAGATCCTGCATGCCGAGCTCCTGGAAATAGCGCTTAGCCAGATCGCTGACGGTGACGATGCCGACGAGCTCGCCCTTGCTGTCCGTCACCGGCACCGAGCGCAGATCATGCTCACGCATCACCTCGCCGAGCCGGCGCAGCGTGTCGTGCTGTCTGACGACGATGCGGCAGTCGAGCATGATATCCTTTACGCGCGGATACAGATCCTGCAGCAGCAGCGGCTGCTCTACCTGGAAATGCTCCAGGGCATACTTCGTCTCCGCATTGACCTTGCCACAGCGAGCCGGGACGACATTCTGTCCCAGAGCCTGTTTCAGATGGGCATAGCCGATAGCCGAGCAAATAGAGTCCGTATCCGGATTGCGGTGACCGATCGTATAGATTGGTTTTGTGTTCATTATATGCCTGCTCCTCCTCATATAAAAAGCGCAACGCGCCTGTAGACATCGTCTAGCATCTTCGACGCATCGAATATATGCATCATGTTGTTCGGTACGATCCAAGACTTTAACGTTCACATTATACACTGATTTTCGGTGCGCGTAAAGTTCTTAGTACGTTTTACTGCTCCGTAAATCGCCCAGCACTGATTTTTATTTTATAGTCAACCGACAAACGCGCTTTAGGTTGACTATGAATGTGACATAAACTATAATAAGTACGAGTCTGCAAGTACATGCAGACCGGGAGAGCTGCTTTTCATTACTTAAATACAATGAGGAAGAGGTATAACATATGAAAGTCGAAAATCTACATAAACTCGCGGATCAGATCATAGCCGGCCTGCGCCTCAAGCGTGGCGATGATGTGTCGTATTTCCTGGAGGCTCCGCTGGATGAGCTGGAGAGCCAGGCCGGCCGCCTGCAGAAGCATTTCTGCGGCCGCCATGTCGACTTCTGCACCATAGTGAACGGCCGCTCGGGCCGCTGCGGTGAGAACTGCCGCTACTGCGCGCAGGCTGCCTGCCATCATACAGGCATCGAGGAATACGGCTTCATGGACGAGGACGAGATCATCGCGAACGCCAAGGCGAACGAGGATGCAGGAGCCAACCGCTTCGCCATCGTCACCTCTGGGCGTGCCCTCATCGGTGACGACTGGAAGAAAGCCATCCACGCCTATAAGCGCATGACGAAGGAACTGCACATCGGACTCTGCGCCTCGCACGGACTGATCAGCCAGGAGCAGCTGCACGAGCTGCATGCCGCCGGCGTCACGAGCTATCATCATAACATAGAGACAAGCCGGCGCTTCTTCCCGCACATATGCACGACTCATACGTACGATGACCGTATCCGCACGATAAAAATGGCCCAGAAGGAAGGCTTCTGCGTCTGCTCCGGCGGCATCATCGGCATGGGCGAAACCTGGGAAGACCGCATCGATATGGCAATCTCGCTGGCCGAGCTCGGCATCGAGTCCATCCCCATCAACGCCCTGATGCCCATACCGGGCACGCCGCTCGAGCATCAGCCGCGCATCGCCGGCGAGGATGTCATGCGCACCATCGCCATATTCCGCTTCATCAATCCTACGGCCAACATCCGTCTGGCCGCCGGCCGCAAGCTCCTGCCGCAGAACGGCGCCACCGCCTTCCTCTCCGGTGCCTCAGCCTCCATCACC
>CACXCN010000082.1 GCA_902766095.1 uncultured Selenomonas sp.
ATTGAGGAAGCACTGCGAGTCGGACTCGAAGCCGATGTAGCCGCGGTGCAGCGATTTCTGGAATTCCTTGTTCTTCGTGTAGAACGTATTCTCGCCGTTGGCGCAGAGCGTGTAGCCCTGGAGGAAGAACGGATGGGCGGCATAGCGGACGATGTCGTAGTTCGTGTTCTGGCGGCACTGGGCGACGATGGATTTCGCTACGAGGCAGCCGTTGTCATCCCAGAGATGGAAATAGGTCGCGATATCGACCGGGTCGCCGATTTCTTTCAGCGTGAGTACGTCCGGCCAGAAAGAGTAGACATAGCCTTCGCCCTCCTCCGTCAGCATCTTGCGCAGTGCCAGACGGGTGTCGAGCAGCAGGTCCTCTTTTTCCTCTTTCGTCATATGACGGGCTTCGGACGGGTAATCATAGTTGCGGAAAACGTAGTAAGGCATCGCCTTGATATCCAGCCCCGGTTTCTTATCCGGTATCGGAATCCACTCCGCTACGCGGACGAAATCGTGCTCATCCATGTAGCGCTCGACCAGCTGGGCACCGCGATGCGTGACGGCCATCGACAGCAGCGGTTTGTCCTTGTAGCCGGAGAAGATACCGTACAGATCCTGCATGACCATGGCAAATCCTGAGTTGTCATGTCCCTCCTGCTGGGGCAGCATGAGCTTCAGGGCCATCGAGGGCTGGATGGGAACCTTGCTCTTGATTGAACCAATTCTACACATATCTGTCTCTCCCTTGCCAGCGGAGACGACTGTATGCTCAGAGGTGCAAGGCCACAGGTAGGACGCCGTCGTCCGCCAAAATATACTATTGTCCATACACTATGCATATGGAGTTACGCAACTATGATGCGTTGTGTAACTACTATTATAAAAATGTATATCTGGTATGTCAACACGTTTTAAAAGGTATACAAGAATACAATAGTAAAAAAATGACGGACTTTGCGGCTTTGAACCGATATGTGATTATTTCATATATAATAGTAGGAAAAAAACAGCAAGGTGTGCGAAAACTACTTTTGATGGCAGAATATTTTTAGTTTACATTCGGGATATTCTTGCTGACGGCCGTGTGGTGGATGATGTCCTCGACGCGCAGGTCGACGGCCAGCTCCTGCTTGTGGAGCGTTTCTGCCTTGTCGTATTCTTCGGGCGAGTCATCGCGCAGGGCTTTTATGTAGTGCTGCCAGGCGCGGATGGTGAGGTCGGTAGCGGACTGGCGCTGGCTGGCGAGGTAGCGGGCTCCGGCCGGGACGTCGATCTCGTCGAGTTTCTGCTGTCGCTTCTTGAGCGGTGGTATGATCTCGTTCTCGATCCAGCGGGCCAGCGCCTGGCGCTGGCTGTCGGACATCTTGCCATCCGATGTCTTGACGCGGCGGTTGAATTCCTGCTGCAGCTGTTCGAATGTCGCATTGTAGTCGTCTACGATGCCGGCGGTGTTATCGATGTATTCCGAGATGTCGCCGTTCATGATCTGCGATATGGTATCGAGGTAGTCATGATAGTTCTTTATATAGGCAATCTGCCAATGACCGTCCTCGGCCTGCTCCATCGCTGCTTCGAGCTGGAAAGGGGTGCCGGTATAGTCTTCCTTTACGTTCAGTATCGCCGTGGCGGTGGTCCCGGAGCGCGTGATGCTGCCGATATCGACGAGCGTCGTGTTGCGCAGCTGGCTGCGTTCGAGGAAGCGGTCGTAATCAATGCCGAGCTGGCGTCCTTTCAGGATATCAGTGCCGCCAGGCAGGCTCCATGAGCCGTCGCGCACGCGGCGCAGTATGGTCTGCTCGGTGCCGCGGGTCAGCTGCGGCTTTATGAGCAGGTAGTATTTCTCGAACATGACCTTCGTGGCGGGCGTGAGCGTGGCATCGTAGGCGAACAGGTCCCGGGTGAGGTCGTCGTAGGCGCGCGAGGTCAGGAGATCGAGGTTCACATAGCGCTGCAGGGCGGCCTCGTCCTGATCGGCGATCGCCTGCTGGGCATGTTTCAAGGCGTATTCCGGTGTACGCGTATATATGGCGAAGTACCAGACCGATACGCCGATTATCACAGCCAGCAGCAGGAGCAGGCGCCCCTGCCAGCGATGGGACGAGCGGCGTTTCTCGATCAGGCGTTGCCAGGTGTAGTCATCCATAGAATTCCCTCATAATCCGTTTTGCAATAAGTCGTTGTGTACATTATACTATGATTGAGAAGGACAGGCAAAGGGCGGCCTGTATCGATAGAGAGAGGAGGGAGCACGGCGCCGGCCCGATACGGCGCTGCGCGCGTAGTGATGAAATGGCTGAATCATGAGGTCGTGACGGGCGTCATCGTGTATACGGCGACGAGTGATGTGCTGTGCTCGGTCTATGCGATGGCCGGGGCAGTGATACCTGACAAGCTCGAGGGCAATCCCGGCACCGGCTCTGCCTACTGGCGCTGGCGGAGCCGTCATCGGGGCTGGTCGCACTGGCCGATGATATACATCGCGGTGGGCGGTACGCTGCATGAGTATATGGCTGCGGGCGGCGAGGCGATGTGGCAGACGCCGGCGCTTATCGGCTTTTATCTGATGGTCGGGGCGCTGCTTCATATCGCTGAGGATGCTGTCTGCGGCGAGGTGCCGCTGCTACGGCCGGACCGCAAGGCGGGCTTGAAGCTGTTCAAGGTGGGCTCGATCACCGAGTACCTGTTCGCACTGGCTGTCGTGGTGCTCTGCTACTGCCTCCGGGTATGGCTGGACGGTGGCTGATCGGATATCGGCCAGAAAAAATAGCAAATACAGACACAATGTGCTAGAATGGTAGGTAATAAGTAAGAGGAAACCTTGGATAAGTCTCACTTTATGAGGTGAAGATATGACGGTACATGCCCAGCGTCCGAGCAAGATCTTGCGCTTGCTCGCGGAGAAATACCCGACGAAAGAGCTCGTCTATGAAAAGCTCATCTATTTGCAGTCACAGCTCTCCCTGCCGAAGGGAGCGGAGCATTTCATGAGCGACCTGCACGGCGAGTATTCTACCTTTTTCCATATACTGAACAATTGCTCCGGAGTCATCCGCGAGAAGGTGGAGTATGTGTTCGGCGAGCGGCTCAGCGAGGAGGAAAAGGCGGCTTTCCTGACGTTGATCTACTATCCGAAGGAGAAAATCGAGCAGGTCACGGCGGATCGTCGTAATACGCCGGACTGGTACCGGCGCAATCTGTCGCAGTTGCTCGAGCTGGCGAAGCTCATGAGTTATAAATACCCGGCTTCGAAGGTGCGTTCCTTTACGCCGAAGCGCTACCAGTCGGTCATCACGGAGCTCATGAACACGCGTCCGGAGGCAGATAATGCGCAATTCGTCTATCATAAGCGTCTGCTGAACACGATCGTGCAGATTGACAGCGGGGCGGACTTCATCGAGGCGTTCACCGTGCTCATCAAGCGCCTGGCTGTCGAACGGCTGCATATCGTCGGCGACTTCTTCGACCGGGGCGATCGGCCGGATGCCATACTCGATATGCTCATGAAGCGCTCGGCGGTCGACATCCAATGGGGGAACCATGATGTGCTCTGGATGGGCGCAGCGCTCGGCAGCGAGGCCTGCATCGCGACGGTCGTGCGGAATTCGCTGCGCTACGGCAATACCGATGTGCTGGAGCGCGGCTATGGTATCAGTCTGCGCGAGCTCACGACGTTCTCGTCGCGCATGTACCCGGATGAGAGCCCGTTGAAGGCCTCTGAGCGGGCGGTGACGATGATGATGTTCAAACTGGAGGGGCAGCTGATCCGCCGCAACCCCGATTTCCAGATGGACAGCCGGCTGCTGCTGCACAAGCTGGATTTCAGCATGTGCCGGGCGCTGCTGAACGATGGCAAATACTACGAGCTCGACAATGCGTATTTCCCGACCATCGATGAGAAAGCACTTGACCCCTATGAACTGACGCCTGAAGAGCAGGCGGTGATGGCTGATCTGAAGTCTTATTTCGTCGAGAGCACGCCGCTGCACCGGCATATCGATTATCTTTACCAGAAGGGCAGTCTCTATACGCGCTGCAATGGCAACCTGCTGTTCCATGGCTGTGTGCCGCTGAACGAGGACGGGACGCTGCGCACGCTGACGTTCGATGGCAAGGAATATAGCGGGCGGTCTTATTTCGACTACTGCGATCACCGGGCACGCCATGCCTACATACGCGGGGACCAGCGGTCGCTCGATTTCATGTATTTCCTCTGGTGCGGCCGCATCTCCCCGGTATCGGGGCGCGAGTTCAAGACATTCGAGCGGGCGCTGGTGCCGGACGAGAGCACCTGGAAGGAACCGTCGGACCCGTATTATAAATACATCGATGACCCTGAGGTCTGTGAGATGATCCTGCGCGAGTTCCATCTCGATCCGCAGCGCGGGCATATCATAAATGGTCATGTCCCGGTCAAGGTGCGCAAGGGCGAATCGCCGGTCAAGGCGGGGGGCAAGGCAATCATCATCGATGGCGGCTTCTGCAAGGCCTATCACAAGAAGACCGGCATCTCCGGCTATACACTGATATCGAACTCCCGTGGCCTGCGGCTGCTCGAGCATAAGCGCATCGCCGATGTGCGCGAGGCGCTGCGCGAGAATCAGGATATCGAGTCGGTATCGGAGACCGTCGAGCTGCAGACCATCCGCACGACGGTCGGCGATACGGACAAGGGCAAAGAGATACAGGACGAGATCACCGATCTCTACAATCTGCTGCTGGCCTACCAGAACGGCCTCATAAAGCCGGACTGAGATGGGGCCGAGCGTCGTTTCAAGTAGACAAAGGTATGAGAAAAGTATATAATAGGTAGTAGCAAGGGGATGGCTATGCCATCTGCGTTATAAAAAAGCTTAGACAATGGAGTCAGGCGCATCGTATTGATGCGCCTGTTTTTTATTGCCTGGGGGAGAGGAGCAGTGCATGTTGACCGAAAAAGAATGGGAAATCATAAATAATTTGCTTTTGGAGCTGTATGGCCAGGACGATATGACCGAGCTGACCCGGAAGCTGATGCACGCGCTGCAGGATTGGATACCGTATACCAAGGGCTATGTGATGCTGCTGGACCGCTATGGCGGCATACGCGAGGGCGAGAGCTGCTTCGTCGGCATGAGCGAGGTCGAGGTCGATGCCTACCTGCACCGCTACTACAGCAAGGATTATTTGCAGTCGCTGTATGCGGTCAGCCATGAGACGCGCGTCTATCGCGATACGGATATCCTGGAGGAGTCGCAGCGCCAGCAGACCGAGTTCTTCCGCAAATTCCTGCTGCCGGCTGATATACCGTATGGTTGCGGCATACTGATCATCCGCAAGGAGCGCATATTCGCCATCTTCAACCTGTTCCGCAGTGCTGAACAGGGGGATTTCACGGATAAGGAGATCGAGCTGCTCAATGTCCTCAAGCGGCATGTCGAGAATATGATCGTGCAGGTGACAGGGCTGGGGCAGCGGCATCAGCTGCTCGCCCAGTGCTGCCAGGCGGCACGCGCACAGTATGGTCTCACGGAGCGCGAGAGCGAAGTCCTGCAGCTGCTGACCGATGGGCTGTCGAACAGCGAGATATGCGAGCGGCTGGCCGTGAGCATATCGACGGTGAAGAAGCACATCTATCACCTGTTCGGCAAGATGCAGGTCAAGAGCCGTACACAGCTGATTCATCAGCTGTATCTGCTGCAGGACGACGAGACCTGAAGCCTGCCCGGATCTGTTTTCGGCCTGGAAAAATTTGTGGCTAAAAAGCACATGATGCGCTATAACGAGATAAAACCTCGTTGAAACGCTGATATGTATATTTTGCCTATGGCAAAATTCGAATGATGGCGTTATAATGTAGACACAAAGATGTGCCCGGGGACGGGCAGGGAATGAAATCAGACGGGAAAGAAGGGACATCATATGGCTATAAGCAGCATTAATTCGCTGAGCACGCTGAACAGCACGCAGAAAGCGATCAATAGCAGTATCCGCAAGATAGCATCGGGGTCGAACTATCCGGATGCGTCCTATGGGGCCTCGGCCTATGCGATTACGCAGCGCACGCAGTACAATCTGGGCGGTGTGAGCCAGTCCATTCAGAATACGCAGAACTCGAATGCGAAGCTCCAGACGGCCTCTGGCGCGGTGAACTCCACAGTATCCGCGCTGTCGTCCTTGCGCTCGACGCTGCTCGAGGCTGCGAATGGGACGAATGCCGGCACGGACCTGGCAGCATTGCAGAATACGGTCAATCAGACCATCGCCACGGTCGATGGCAATGCCAGCGTGACGTATAACGGTCAGCGTCTGCTCGATGGCACGCAGACCGTATCCGTCGCGGGCAATGATGGCTATACCAATCTGCAGCTGGGCAACCTGAGCGCTCAGGGGCTCGGTCTGACGGATAATCAGGGCAACAGCACGATCAATCTGACCGATCAGAGCAGCATCAGCAGTGCCCTGAGCACGGTCGACAGTGCACTGAACAGTGCCCTGGATCAGGCGACCAGCATCGGCGCCGCGCAGCAGGGGCTCAGCTATCAGGCGGCGAACTACACGACGCAGTCTGAGGAGTTGCAGTACTCGCTGGCAAACTCCGACGATACCGATCTCGCCTCTGAGGTGACGAAGCTGAAGAGTGCGCAGACGCAGCAGCAGTTCGCTCTGTATGCGACGAAGATGCAGAATGTCAACCGGGCAAGCGTATTGTCACTGCTCCAGCAGTGATATCTGAACAGAACAGATGAGAAAAGCCGCAGCCAAGGCTTCAGAGCCGGGGTGCGGCTTTTTAGTGTGCCGATTTTTCAGGCAGGGGATCTGTGGACTGAAAAATAATGTGCGAAAATTTACAAATGCTTGACAAGTGATATTGGTTAGGTTATATTATATATGAAACAGGGAGTTTGTAGTATTTATTCACAATCTATTCTGTTTTATGGGAGCTTTGTTAATCGGTTTATTATA
>CACXCN010000083.1 GCA_902766095.1 uncultured Selenomonas sp.
CCGAGTGGTTGAAGGAGCACGCCTGGAAAGCGTGTGTACGGTGATACTGTACCGAGAGTTCGAATCTCTCACTCTCCGCCATTTTTTATCTATTGCCGGCTGTGTCTGAGGCGCGGTCGGATATCATGAATATACCGGCGTCAGCCGGATTATCTTTGTCAGATCGAGCTGCAGCGTCCTGGTCTCGTGCGATGGGGCCCTGTGAACCACGTCAGGCCCGGAAGGGAGCAGCGTTAAGCGGGCAGTCCCATGTGCCGCGAGTACGCCTGGGGGCTGCGGTTCGATGTAGCAAAGAGCAGGGCAGCCGTCGGGCTGTCCTTTTTCGTCTGTACATGATTTTTCGGCGGCAGAGGAGTGTTAGTATATGCCGTATGTAGCACTTTATCGGCGCTGGCGTCCGGGACGCTTCAGCGACCTTGTTGGCCAGGATCAGGTGCGCGTGACATTATCGCATGCGATAGAGACCGGCCATATCGGCCATGCCTACATGTTCGTAGGACCGCGCGGCACCGGCAAGACGAGTACGGCCAAGATACTGGCCAAAGCCCTGAATTGCGAGCATGGCCCCACGCCGGAACCCTGCGGCGAATGCGAGGCCTGCCGCAAGATCGATGACGGCTCCTCCATGGATGTGCTCGAGATCGATGCGGCATCGAACCGCGGCATCGATGAGATACGCAATCTGCGCGAGACGGTCAAATACACACCGGTAGGCCGCTACAAAGTCTACATCATCGATGAGGTGCATATGCTGTCGACGGAGGCATTCAATGCCCTGCTGAAGACACTGGAGGAGCCGCCGGAATTCGTCGTGTTCATCCTGGCAACGACCGAGGCTCATAAGGTTCCCGCGACGATCCAGTCGCGCTGCCAGCGCTACGACTTTCGCCGCATAACGGTCGAGGAGATATTCGGGCGGCTGCGCTACATATGCGATGAGATGGGGATAAAGGCCGATGATGAGGCGCTGCGCCTCATCGCACTGCAGGCCGATGGTGGCTTGCGCGATGCCTTGTCCATCCTCGATCAGTGCGCGGCGCTGGCGGAGGAGGGGGCCGGCGTGACGGTGGCGCATGTGCGCAGCATCCTCGGACTCATCGGCCATGACTGGATCTATGAGCTGACACGGGCGATAGCCGCCCATGATACAGGCCGGGTACTGAACACCGTAGCAGAACTCGTACGCGATGGCAAGGATCTGCGGCAGATGCTCAGCGAGCTCGTGCTCCATTTCCGCAGCCTCCTCATCTATCAGTCGACCGGAGCGCTCGCGGAGCTCGACCTCTATGCAGAGAATGATGATGTATTGCGTGAGCAGAGCCAGCTCATCAGTGGCGAGAAGCTCATGCTGATGATCGAGCGGCTGCATGAGGCCATGAATGAGCTCCGCTGGTCGCCGCAACCGCGGGTGGCGACCGAGATGGCCCTGCTCGCCCTGACGCAGGACCGGCTGGCGACGCTGGCAGTGCCCGCCCGCGAGGTCGCAGCCCGCGAGCGCCAGACGGCAGAGCCCGCTGAAGTCGCCGCTGACGAGTCGCGCCTGTCCCGCCTCGAGGCGCAGGTAGCGCAGTTGCTGAAAAAAGGGGTGGCATCGCCCGCGGTACAGTCAGGGCCGGTAGCAGCTCCAGCCGGAAAGCAGGAGGCTGATAGCCAGACACCGCCGGCCAGGCGGACGGCCGTCTATCGGGCTCCAGCACCGGGACCTGAGCCGGAGCCGCGCGGCCAGAGCCATTCGGATGCGCAGCCAGCAGATGTGGAACCGGAGAAACGGCCAGCATCCGGAGCCGCAGCGGCGCCAGCTGCGGCATCGATGCCGCCCGCTGCGGGAGCAGTGACTCCGGCTGCCCAAGAGCTCTGGCAGCAGCTCTTGCAGCATTTTCGCGATCAGGCACCGGTCGTGGCCATGATAGCGCAGGCCGAGCTCGCGGGAGCGACAGAGGACAGCCTCATCGTGAATTTCGGCGATGCCAACGTCGCGCGTATGGCTGACTTCATCCATGGGAAGAAACTGGCTGCCGCGCTGACAGAGCTGGCAGGGAGGCCGATGCGCGTCGTGTGCCGCGGCCCGGAGCATCCGAATATAAAGAAGGCCGAGTCGCGTCGCAAGCGGCGGCCAGTGCGCATCAAGCGGGAGCCGCCGGCCGTGGATATCGATAAGGTCGCTCTCGATGACGATGAGCGCGCCGCACTCGAGCGCAGCCAGCGGATATTCGGCGGGCGCGTCGTGGCGGTAGAGCAGGTTGAGGCACCGGAAATGGAGCCGGCTGATAGCACCGAGGTACCGCCTCCCGGTGACAGTGATGCTCCGCCGGACTGGCGTGCCATACCGCCTCCGGGAGACGATGATGCCCCGCCGCCCGATGACGATCTGCCGCCGGACGAGGAGCTCTGAACTGCTTGACGGAAAGGACTATATTTGATAGGCTATTTAGGTAATATATAAGAAATCAACCACTACTGGAGAGGGGTAATGAAATGTTCGGTGGCATGGGTAATATGGGCAATATGTCCGGCATGATGAAGAAAGTCCAGAAAATGCAGAATCAGATGAAGAAGATGCAGGACGAGATCAAGCATAAGACGGTCGATGTATCCGTCGGCGGCGGTGCCGTCATGATAACGATGAACGGCGACAAGCAGGTGCAGACGGTCAAAATAGACCCGGCAGCCGTAGATCCGGAGGAGGTCGAGATGTTGCAGGATCTCATCGTGTCAGCAGTGAATGAGGCCAGCAAGAAAGTCGACGATATGCTGCAGACGGAGATGAGCAAGCTCACGAGCAGCCTCGGCCTGCCGCCGGGAATGATCTGATGCGGCAGACGAATATCGCAGCCCTCGACCAGCTCATTGCGGAGTTCAACGCCCTGCCGGGCATCGGCCGCAAGACTGCCGTGCGCCTCGCTTATCATGTCCTGCACATGGAGCCGGAGCGTGCGCGCTCGCTGGCCCAGGCTATCGTGAACGCCAAGGAGCAGATCGGATTCTGCAATGTCTGCTTCAATTTCAGCGATTGCAGTCCGTGCCATATCTGCGGCGATGAGAAGCGCGATCACTCCGTGATCTGCGTCGTCGAGCAGCCGCAGGATGTGGCAGCTATGGAGCGCATGCGCGAGTATCACGGCGTCTATCATGTCCTGCATGGCGTTCTGTCGCCGCTGGAGGGCGTGGGCCCGGATGACCTGCGCATCAAGGAGCTCTTAGGGCGGCTGGCTGATGGTCAGGTCCGCGAGGTCATAGTCGCCACGAATCCGAATACGGACGGCGAGGTCACGGCCATGTATATAGCGAAGCTGCTGAAGCCGCTCGGCGTGAAAGTGACGCGCATCGCCAACGGCCTGCCCGTAGGCGGCGACCTCGAGTATGCCGACGAGAATACGCTCATGCAGGCCATGGAGAACAGGAGGGAGATCTGATGGAGGTCATAGTCGCCTTTGCCATAGGCATCATCGTACTGGCATTGCTCGCGAAGCTGATATCGCTGCCTCTGCGCCTCGTAGGCAAGCTCATAACGAACAGCATCATAGGAGCGATACTGCTCTGGGTGGTCAATCTGTTCGGGGCCGGCATCCATATCGGCTTCCTGAATGCGCTCATAGCCGGCATATTCGGCATCCCGGGCGTCATTGTTCTGCTGATACTGGCCCACATATAAGAAAACAGGGAGCTGTAACGAAATATCTGCCGGACTGCCAAGGTACTTCGTACGGCGAAGGAGAGTAATAGCGTGAAAATTTGTGATTTTGGATAGCGTCTAAAAATGGCCGAACTTAATAGACCTCAGCCGGTAAAAAATTGACTTTTTGACC
>CACXCN010000084.1 GCA_902766095.1 uncultured Selenomonas sp.
CGCTTGAACGAAAGTACTTTCCGCGGGATTGCTTGATAGGGAAAAATTTGATTTCTTAACGCCAAAGCACGACGCTCCATTCCGGAACCATGCCTGTCGCTGCTTTATCTGCATCTCAGGCGCTGGCAGATATCTCATTGCAGCCCCTTGAAATTGCTTTATGATACTGTAATCAGAACGAGCGGCTGTATATGAGCATTCCGTTCCAGCCATGATAGCTGGCCGCCTGCTCGCCGTGGATGGCGAATCGCTCCATGCGCACCGTCAGCTGCTCTGCCTCGCTCAGCTGGCGCTGGTATTCGGCCGTCACCGAATGACGCGTATAGCCGGACTGCTCCGCTCCAGTCAGCCAGTCGAAGCCGCCGCCGATGATGTCACCGTAATTGTAGCGCAGCGTTGCCGCCGCCTTCGTCCCAAACTCATGGCGCCAGCCCAGCCCGGTATAGTAGGCATGCTGGGCACTCGTGTCAGGCACCCCCGATACCACCCCTAGTACAGCGTAGCTCTGCAGGCTGTCGCAAGCCGTGAATTCCTTGACATGATAGAAACGCAACCACCACTCGTCGCCATTATAGGCACGATCTGAATTATAGAACACATTCAACGGCCAATATTGATTCGCATCATCATACACCCCTATGATATAGCGTCGTAGCTTGCTGGCTGTAGAACTGGTATGACTTAGAGATGCCTTGAACTGGGCATGATCACCGATATGCTGATATTCAGCCTCCTGGGCGAACTCGCCCCCAGCCTTTACATGGTATCTATAGCCTAGCCCTTTGATTTGGCCCTGAAACCCATATCCTGCGGCAGTCATTCTTTTCTTGAAAGCATCCACATCGTCGGACTGAAAAGAGCTGCTCCTGTAATTGTAGGAATTATTTCTTGTGAACATCAGCCGTCCCCGCAGCGTATCGCGCTCCGACAGACGGTTCACTCCCTCGAACGTCATGGTAAAACCGCCGCCATCGCTCAATGTGCTGAAATGCGCCAGATCATCATGCAGCATAGACTTTTGCCAGACATTATCCGGTCCGGTTGGCAGCTCAGCATATAATCCGATATTGAAATCATTCTTCTCGTGCCGCATCTTGTACTTAGCACCCAGCGTCGTATTCGTCCAGCCGCAGACATGGCCATGTTGGAATCCGGTATCCGAATCAACCCAGCCGGTCTCAAGTGAGAAATCGAATTGGCGATACGAGCCATAGTAGCTCAGCGGCAGGTAGAGCTGATGACCATGATGACCATCGGAACCATGCCAGCTGTAATGCTCGAAACCTGCCTCGGCCCCCTGTCCCAGCGCCAGCTGGAACTGTGTCAATCCCTGCTGCGCCTCATGCTGCCAGGCGGCCGCATCATCAGCATCGCGCTGCGAGGCAAAGACATCGCCGCGCACCGCGTCATCATATTTCCGGGCCTCGCCGAGGTCTTTTTTTGATTGTTCGACGTCCTGACCGGCCTCCTGCACATCATGCACGAGCTCCTTGACCTCAGCCCTAGCCTCGGCCTCAGCCTCTACCGCCTCGTTCTGCCGGTCCACGAGCACGTCGAGCTGGCTCTCGAGCGCGTCGAGCTGGGACTGCTCGGCATCGAGCTGCGCATCCAGCCCGGCCAGCCGGCCATCATAGCCAGCGCTCACCGATCCGGCATCCGCCAGCGAGGTCGACAGCGCATCGATGCGCCGCTGCACCTCATGCAGCATATTGTTGCGATAGCCCGCCTGCTGCCACGTACTCTCGATGAGATTCTCGAGCTCCCGCCGCTGCTGAGCGATGTTGCTCAGCGCGCTGTCATACTCGGCCTGCACCTGCTGTTGCTGATACTCGGTCTCCTGCACCGCCGTCCGCTGCGCATATACCTGCGGCAGGAAATCAGCCACTGCCTGCTGGGCCGCGATGGCCTCGCGCGTGCGCTCGGCACTCTCCTGCTTCGCCCGCTCCAGCTGGCGGGTCACCTTTTTCAGATTGCGCTCAGCTTGTGCGAGAGCTTCAGTCGCTGCCGCCAGAGCCTCCCGCGACGACACCCGCTGTCGCCGGGCGTCATCGAGCTGCTTCCTAGCCGTCGCCACAGCCTGGCGGGCCTCGCTGACATTGTGCCGCAGGCTGCGATAATCATGCAGGCGCTGCCGCGCATCCAGCAATGTCTGGAATTCCGCAGGAACCTCTGTCATCGTATTCAGCCCGCTGGCCTCTGCCAGCGGATCAGTCAGCGGTGTCAGAGTCAGCGTGGAGATGCCTGCCACTGCCACCGTCTTTTTTGCCTGTACCGATCTGGCGGCCGCTGCGAGATGCTCCCGGTGCTCCGCCCGGCTTTGCCGTCGGCTGGACGATGCAGGTAGCAGTTCCTCATCGCGCAGCTCCATCAGGCCTGCCAGAGCTGTACCTAAAGCCTGCCGCAACCCCCGTCCCATAGCGAAGCTGTGACGGCGCTGGCGCGTGAAGCGACGCTGCTGTCTCGCTGTAGCCTTCAGACGGTATTTCCGCCGCCGGCGCCGACGCGTAAAGCGCCGCCCGCCCACAGGCTCCCCATCATATGCCTCTGCAGCCACTTTGCGCATCGCCACCCCTCCTCACTGGAAATTCTACGTAGTACAGTATACCACATTTCCACTGGCAATAAGAGGACAGAAGCAGGTATCTTGTCTTATTTCTCCTCTTTTTATCAAATCATCATCAAACAGTATTGCACAAACTTTACAAGGCAGGTATTTTGCATGAGAACTACGAGATCTTTTTATCAAATCATCATCAAACAGTATTGCACCCTGATTACTCTTGATATAAAATTAAAATAACAAACGGATCTAGTACTAGAGGAAAATCAATTTATGGACCTTACGCAACTAAGACACATGTCGCTGCTCATCGTGGATAATGACCTAGCGGACAACCAGCAACTGGAACTATATCTGGAACAAAGGCTGCATATCTTCAGTGCCCCGGAAGGCCGTCAGGCACTGGACCTGCTCAGCCATGAATCCATCCAGCTCGTATTGCTTGCTGATAACATCACCGATATGAACTGTTTCGACCTCCTGCGGAAGATTCACGCGCAGGAGCAGTACAAGAATCTCCCCGTCATCATCATGACGACCGACCACAGCCAGAAAACAGAGGCCGCCAGCGCGATGGCCGGGGCTTTCGATATCATCCGCAAGCCCTTCATCCCCATCATCGTCGTCAAGAAAGTGGAGCAGGTCCTCGAGCTCGAATATCTGAACCAGAACCTCAGACGAGAAGTGCGCCGCCAGACATTGATTGCCGAGGAGCGCCTTGCCTCCAGCCAGAGGCTCTATGAGGAAACCATCATGGCCCTGGCCAAGACCGTTGATGCGAAGGATCCCTACACGCGCGGCCATTCCCAGCGCGTGGCCACCTATGCGAAATTCCTCGCCTACCGTCTCGACTGGAGCGAGGAGGACCAGCAGCGCATCTACTACATGGGCCTCCTGCATGACATCGGCAAAATCGGCATCCCCGAGACCATCCTGCGCAAGACGTCCCGCCTCACCGATGAGGAATACGCCATCATCAAGCGGCACACCATCATCGGTTATAATATCCTGAACTACGTAGCAGAGTTCCCCGAGCTCAAGATCGGCGCCCGCTGGCATCACGAGCGCTACGATGGCCACGGCTATCCCGACGGCCTCGCGGGTGAATCCATCCCGGTCTTTGCCCGCATCATCGCCGTAGCCGACACCTATGACGCCATGACATCGAAGCGCAGCTACCGCGACATCCTCCCGCAGGACGTCGTGCGCAAAGAAATAAAGAAAGCCCGCGGCCACCAGCTCGACCCGAAATACGCCGATATCATGATCATGATCATCGACTCGGACAAGGACTACCGGCTGCACGAACTATAAAAACCGGCGAAACTCCTGCCCCCAAGGGGTGGATGTTTCGCCGGTTTTCAACTATGCAGTTTTCTTCAGCCAGGGAAGCCCGAATCATCTGCATCTGCTTCCCACTTCTCACAAAAGGGCGAAGCAGATACCGTCAGCTTTTTCTCAGAGCCCGGCCTCTTTCCGCAGCACATCGGCCTTGTCCGTATGCTCCCACGGCAGGTCGATGTCCGTGCGGCCGAAGTGGCCATAGGCTGCCGTCTGCTTGTAGATCGGACGACGCAGGTCAAGCATCTTGATGATGCCGGCCGGGCGCAGGTCGAAATGCTTCTTGGCAAGCGCCTCGATGGTCTCCTCCGGCACCTTGTTCGTGCCGAACGTATCAACCATGACCGAGACCGGATAAGCGACGCCGATGGCATAGGCGAGCTGGATCTCGCAGCGGTCTGCGAGGCCGGCGGCCACGATGTTCTTCGCTACATAGCGCGCCGCATAGGCAGCACTGCGGTCGACCTTCGTGGGGTCTTTGCCGGAGAAAGCACCGCCGCCATGACGGGCCCAGCCGCCATACGTATCGACGATGATCTTGCGGCCCGTGAGTCCCGAGTCGCCCTGCGGTCCGCCGATGACGAACTTGCCGGTCGGATTGACGAATATGCGCGTCTTATCCGAGAGCAGTTCCGCCGGCACGACAGCCTTTATGACATGCTCGATGAGGTCCTTGCGGATCGTCGCGAGCTCGACATCCTCGTCATGCTGCGTAGAGATGACGATGGTATCGACAGCTACCGGCTTGCCATCCTCATACAGGATCGTGACCTGCGTCTTGCCATCCGGACGCAGATACGGCAGAGTGCCATCCTTGCGAACCTCAGCCAGACGGCGGGCCAGACGGTGAGCCAACGCAATCGGCAGCGGCATATACTCCGGCGTCTCGTTCGTCGCATAGCCGAACATCATGCCCTGGTCGCCAGCGCCGATGGCGTCCTCGGCATCCATCTCGCCCTCGCGGGCCTCGAGTGCCTCATTGACGCCCTGCGCGATATCCGGTGACTGCTCATCGAGCGACACGAGTATGCCGCAGGTATCAGCGTCAAAGCCGTACTTCGCTCGCGTATAGCCGATTTCCCGCACCGTATTGCGGATGATGTGCGGGATATCGACATAGCACTTCGTCGAAATCTCACCGACGACATGCACCTGCCCGGTCGTTACGAGCGTCTCGCACGCCACACGGCCCTCAGGATCCTTGGCCAGTATAGCATCGAGTATGGCATCCGAAATCTGATCAGCCATCTTGTCCGGATGACCCTCGGTCACGGACTCAGACGTAAAATACATACGCTTCTTGCTCATGCTTTGTTCCTCCTCGGTTCATGATAAGCTCTCACCACTCCCGCTACGGGATCCGGTGCGCCAAAACAAACGTTTCTCCAGCCGAACAATCTCGTCCTCCGCATAAGAAAAAGCCCTCTATAAAAGAGAGCTTGTACTTTCACTCTCATCTTATAGGTAAAACCTACCGGAATTGGCACCGTTTTGCAAAGTGCAAGGGTTGCCGCAGCTTCATAGGGCCAGTCCCTCCACTGCTCTGGATGAGTTCTTATTCAGCTTTATCGTCTATAGTATAGTGTATCCAGCTGTAAACGTCAAGTAGAAAAATGAATGTGATTCATTTTTCTACGTTCTCAATCCGGCAGCGCTGCTGCTTGCTCATGAGCAGATGTGCTATGCACATCAACAATAACAACTTGGATATGTTGTTATTGTTGTTCAAATAGTTTATAATAACAACGACATTAGTTGGACATGTTGAACAACCAATCCAACTTAGCCAACAGATCCAATAACTCATGCTGATTGTAGAAAGGGGGCTGCCATGGCACTACCAAACAAACTCGGAATCACAGATGACATAGAGCTCGCGCATCGGGAGGAAGAGCTGACCAAGAAGCGAGCCCTGGAGCTCTATGACAAGAAGCTCCTCGATACATTCGAGACCGGGACATATGCTGGGCTGCAGCAGATCCACGGCTACCTGTTCCAGGACGTTTACGATTTCGCTGGACAGATGCGGAAAGTCAACATCGCCAAAGGCAATTTCCGCTTCGCGCCGCTGCTATATCTGACCGAGGCATTGGCCAACATCGACAAGATGCCACAGGACACCTACGACCACATCATCGAGAAATACGTCGAGATGAATGTCGCGCATCCCTTCCGCGAGGGGAATGGACGCAGCACCAGAATATGGCTCGATGCCATCCTGAAGCAAAGTCTGGGGCAGGTCGTCGACTGGAATCAGGTCGATAAGGAGGATTACCTGCTGGCTATGGAGCGGAGCCCTGTCCGGGACAAGGAGATCAAATTCCTGCTCAAACAGGCGCTGACAAACAAAATTGATGACCGGACGGTATACATGAAGGGAATCGATGCTTCGTACCGCTATGAGGGATATAGTACCTATCGGACGAAGGACCTATAAGTATGCCGCTATCCGTTCAGCGGTATCAACGGTATAGCACATTCTGAGAGGCAGCAAAAAAGCCATAACCCCTTGTGGTATAAGGGATTACGGCCTTTTTAGTTATTCTCAGGTGTCAAATTCAATCAACCCCGGCCGGGCAGCGCTGCTGCCACATGGTCGAGGATGATATCCGCGAGCTGCCGTTTGCTCATGAGCGGGTGCTCCGTGCACGAGCCGTCCCGGGCGATGATGGCCACGCGGTTCGTATCCGCGGAGAATCCGGCATCCTGGCGGCTCACATCGTTCGCGACGATGAAATCGAGATTCTTCTTCGCGAGCTTGCCCCGCGCATACTCGAGCACATGCTCCGTCTCCGCCGCGAACCCGACCAGCAGCTGATGCGTCTTCTTCTCGCCCAGCTCCTTCAGGATATCGGGATTGCGCACGAGCTCCAGCAGCAGGCTGCCATCCTGCTTCTTTATCTTCTGAGCGACGCGCTCTTTCGGACGATAGTCGGCGACGGCTGCCGCCTTTATGACAGCATCGGCTTCATCAAAGGCTGCCAGCACGGCCTCCCGCATCTCGAGAGCGGTCTCGACCGGGATGCACTCCACCCCTGTGGGGACAGCCAGGCTGCTCGGGCCCGCCACGAGCGTGACGCGGGCACCGCGGGCCTGAGCTGCCTCCGCGATAGCGAAGCCCATCTTTCCGGTCGAGCGGTTGCCGAGATAGCGCACGGGATCGAGCGGCTCCCGTGTGCCGCCAGCCGTGACGAGTATATGGCGTCCGGCGAGGTCATGCCGCTCATCGGCGGCCATCATGATGGCCAGCTGCTCGATGAGCTCAGCCGGCTCCACGAGCCGCCCCGGCCCTGTCGTGCCGCAAGCCAGCATGCCGGAAGCCGGACCGATGAAGCGGGCGCCTCGCGCCTGCAGCGCGGCGATATTCTGCTGCGTGATGGCATTCTGATACATGTTGACATTCATTGCCGGCACGAAGTATAGCGGCGCTGTCGTCGCCAGCAGGGTCGTCGTCAGCATATCATCTGCTATGCCATGAGCCGCCTTGGCTATCACATTAGCCGTAGCCGGCGCGATCAGCATGATATCAGCCAAATTGGCCAACGCGATATGCTCGACATGGAAATCCGGCACCCGGCTCCACATGTCGACCGCGACCTGATGTCCGCTCATCTCGCGAAATGTGAGTTCCGTGACGAACTCCGTCGCCTCGCGGGTCATTATGACATAGACCTCGGCCCCCCGCTTGCGCAGGCGGCTGACAATATCGACGGCTTTGTAGGCGGCGATGCCTCCCGTTACGCCGAGGACGACATTCTTGCCCGCCAGCGGATTAGACGGATCAGCTGCAGTCGTCATCATTTATCGCCTTTATCTATCTGGTAGGAAATCTTGCCCTCGAGAATCTCCTCCAGAGCATTCGTCACATTCTTCGTCGATATAGCTTCCGTCGATTTCACTTCATCGCCGTCGAGCAGCTGACGAGCCCGTTTGGCTGCCAGCACCACGAGACCATAGCGGCTGTCCACCTTCTCCATCAGTTTGTCCGTAGACGGATTGACCATGCTCATTTCAGCATTCTTTTTCATTGTTTCTCCAGCTCCTCAAACTTAGCGATATTATTGCCTACCAAGGCATGCTCGGTAGCGATTATAGATTTTATCAGTGATACCGCCTGATCGACATCGTCATTGACGACCACGTACTTATAGCGGCGGCCGATGGCGATTTCTTTCCGGGCCGAGCCCAGACGGCGTGCGAGCGACTCCTCGGTCTCCGAGCCGCGGCCGCGGATGCGTCGCTCGAGCTCCTCGATGCTCGGCGGCAGCAGGAATATGAACACGCCATCCGGGCAGCGGCGCATGACATTCAGCGCCCCCTGCGTATCGATCTCCAACAGGATGTCCTCGCCCTGCGCGCGGCGCTCCTGGAGTTTGGCCAGCGGTGTTCCATAGTAGTTGCCATATACATTGGCATACTCGAGGAATCCGCCCTCCGCGATCAGCGTCTCGAACTTTTCCTTGGTGAGGAAATAATAGTTGACGCCGTCCTGCTCACCCGCCCGCGGCTGACGCGTCGTCGCCGAGATCGAATACGCCAGTTCCGGTGTCTCCTGCAGCAATTTGTTGCACACTGTGCCCTTGCCCGTGCCTGATGGTCCTGAGACCACGATCAGCAGACCTTTCTTTGCCATGTCGCCGATTACTCCTTATTCTCTGTTTCTTTTATCTCTTTCGCTTCTGCCTCATCGCTATCAGCCGCATCCTCTGCCCGATGTGCCACCGTCTCCGGCTGCACGGCTGACAGCACCACATGATCGCTGTCCATGATGATGACTGCCCGCGTGCGCCGCCCGTAGGTCGCATCGATCAGCCGGCCGGCTTCACGCGCTTCCTGCACGATGCGCTTGATCGGCGCGGACTCCGGACTGACGATGGCGATGACCCGATTCGCTGACACGATATTGCCAAAGCCGATATTTATGAGCTTTATATCCATGATATAAGGTCCTCCTCCCGGGGGCTGCTCACTCGATATTCTGTATCTGCTCGCGCAGCTTCTCGATCTCGCTCTTCATATCCACGACGAGCTGTGCCGCCGTCGTGCTATTGGCCTTCGAGCCGATCGTATTCACCTCGCGGTTCATCTCCTGGATCAGGAAATCAAGTCGACGGCCTACGGGATCCGCCCCCTCCAGCAGGCTGCGGAACTGCTCGAAATGGCTGCCGAGGCGCACGACCTCCTCCGTATAGTTCACATGGTCGGAGTAGATAGCCACCTCCTGGATGAGGCGCGTCTGATCGATATTCTCCTCGGCCAGCACCTCCGCCAGAGATTTCTGCAGACGCTCGCGATAGGCCGTCACGATCTCCGGCGCCAGCGCCTTGAGCTTTTCTGTATCGGCCTGCAGCGTCGTCAGCCGCTGGACGAAATCCTGAGCGATATTGGCGCCCTCGCGCTCCCGCATGCTTACGAGCGCCTGGAGGGCTTCACGCAGCGCCTGCAGCAACAGCGGCTTCATATCGGCCAGACTGCTGTTGTCCTCGAGCTGCAGCACATCGGGATAGGCAGCAATCGTCGCCACATCATCAGGGCGGGCCAGACGCAGCGTATCGCTGATCTCGTTCAGTGCCTCCTGGTAGGCCCGGGCCAGCCCGTGGTTCACATGTACCACGACATCCTGTTCCCGCTTGTCCAGATAAGTGATGAACAAATCCACCTTGCCGCGTGAGAGATACTCCTTCAGGATCTTGCGCATCTCATTTTCCCACGGGAAAAGCTGCTTGCCCATATGGAACGTCGGCTCCAGATAACGCTGGTTCACCGAGCGTACCTCGCATTGCACGCGATAATCATCGTTCTCAACGGTTCCTGCACCAAAGCCTGTCATGCTGCGCAGCATTATGTTATCCCTCTTTCCTCCAAGCGATTCAGTCGGCCCACTCGCCGCGATATACGAGCTGAGCCGGTCCCGTCATGAATACATGATTCGTCTTTTCATCCCACTCAATGGACAGCTTGCCGCCATCGAGCTGGATCTCGACCTGACGGTCGGTCTTTCCATTGAGCACGCCCGCTACGGCCGTAGCGCAGGCTCCGGTACCGCAGGCCAGCGTCACCGCTGCACCGCGCTCCCAGACCCGCATGCGCACATGGTTCCGGTCCTTCACCTCGACGAACTCCGTATTCGTATGCCGCGGGAAATGGGCATCTGACTCGAACTGCGGACCGAACTCATAGATGGGGAAATTCTCCGCATCATCCACGAAGACGACGCAGTGCGGATTGCCCATCGAGACCGCCGTAGCCCGGAACTCGCGTCCGCCGACCGTCAGCGGAGCATTGATGACGCGCTGCTCATCATCCTCAGCCAGACCGACCGCGGGGACCTTGGCCTGCACGAGCTGCGGCTCGCCCATATCGACCCGCACGCCCTCCGGCGTCCGTCCATCAGCCGCAAATTTCAGATATATGACGAGCACACCCGCTCCGGTCTCGACCGTGAATGGCACATGATCGACCAGGCCCTCACTATAGACCTGTATGGCAAAGCAACGGATGCCATTGCCGCACATCTCCGCCTCCGAGCCATCCGTGTTGAAAATGCGCATCCGGATATCCGCTACCGTTGACGGCAGGTAAGCGATGATGCCATCCGCGCCGATGCCGAAATGCCGGTCGCACATGCGGCGGGCCAGATCCACGTAATCTGCCGGCTCTGATTTCATGCAGTCAAGCAGGACGAAATCATTACCGCAGCCCTGCCATTTGGTGAACTTCATTTATATCACTCCTGTATTGCCTACAAGATTCTTCTCTGAAACTATATTATACTTAGAATAACTGATTTATGCAAGGTTTCCCGCCAGCTCGGACTCATTGCACACCCTGCCGGGCGAATGCTATAATGAATATACACAATTCAATGAAAGAAAAGGAAGATAGAAAATGAGCCTAGACGGATACTCCATGCGCCCGTTGGTGCGGGAGCTTGATGCGCGCCTGACTGGCGGGCGCATAGATAAGATAACCCAGCCGAACAAACAGTCCATCGTCCTGTCGGTGCGCCAGCCGGGCGAAACGGTACTGCTGCACATATCGGTGAATTCGCGGAATCCCTCCGCCCACATATTGGAGCGCAATCTCGAGAATCCGCCGGAGCCGCCGGTATTCTGCATGGTGCTGCGCAAGCAGCTCGAGACCGGACGCATCGCCGGCATCCGCCAGCACGGCCTCGACCGGCTCCTGCTCATGGATGTGGACTCGCTCGGCCCTCACAGCCAGATCGTGACGAAGACCCTGGTCATCGAGCTCATGGGCAAATACAGCAACATCATACTAGTGCAGGACGGCAAGATCATCGATGCGCTGCGCAAAATCGGCAACAACAGCAGCCGTGTACGCACCGTACTGCCGGGCGATGCCTACGAACTGCCGCCGGACCAGGACAAGCTCGACCTGCTGGCCGTCCCACTCGACGCCATCATGGCCAGACTGCGCGAACTGCAGCAGACAGATGCCGAGCAACGGCTCGACAAAGCCCTGCTGGCGGTCTGCATGGGATTCGGCCCGATATCTGCCAAAGAAGTATGCTTCAACGCCGGCCTGGCCCCCTCGACGCGGCTGAACCGCCTCGAAGACATCGATCTGCAGGCCGTCCGCGATGCCCTGCAGGAGGTAAAGGCCGCCGTCACGAGCAATGAGCCCCAGCCGATGATGCTGCTCGACGAGCACAAAAAGATACTCGCCATGGCCTCATTCCCCCTGCACTACCTGCCTGAAGCCCTGCCGCTGACATTCCCCACCATCAGCGCCATGCTCGAAAAAGCCGACCAGCTCAACGGCAGCTACGTCCTGCCCGACAAGGAACGTTTCCAGAAACTCGTAAAGAACGAGCTCAACAAAGCGCAGGTCAAGCTCGGCAAGCTCGATCAGGAAATATCCGAAGCCGAGAATGCCGAGGACTACCGCATCTGTGGAGACAACCTGCAGACCTATCAGTATCAGTTCAAGGACCGTGAGGATCCAGAGATAACCGTACCGAACATATACAGTGCCACCGGCGAGACCATCACGATATCCCTCGACCAGCGCTACACGCTCATCGAGAACATGCAGCGCTATTACAAGAAATACTACAAGCTCAAACGCGCGCAGGAGCTGCTGCAGGTCCAGCGCCAGGAATGCGAGGACAGCATCATCTACCTCGAAAGCATAGCCGCCTCACTCTCTTCCTCCTCGAGCCTCGCCGAGATCGCTGAAATCCACAACGAGCTCATAGCCGCCGGCTACCTGCACGAAAGACCAAAGAAAAAGAACAACGACAAGCCCTCGCGCCCCTTCCATTTCACAGCTCCGGACGGCACGCCAGTGCTCGTCGGCAAGAACAACTATCAGAATGACAAACTGACCTGCCATACGGCCGCCTACAACGATATATGGCTCCACACGCAGAAAATACCAGGCTCGCATGTCATACTGCGCACCGGCGGCGCCAAGCCCAGCGATGAAGCCCTCGATTTCGCCGCCGAGCTGGCCGCTCACTTCAGCCAGGCTCAGGGTTCCTCCAATATCCCGGTCGACTACACCGAGATCCGCCACGTAAAGAAGCCCTCCGGCGCCAAGCCCGGCTTCGTCATCTTCACCGACCAGAAGACACTCTACGTCACCCCCGACGAACAGGAGTTGGCCAAAGTGATTGCAGCCGCCAAGTGAGCATGCCTGCCGCGGTACTACATGCTTAGTCATATTAGATTTCATTACAACCCCATTTTCATATAAAAAGGGAGCCGCTGCACTTTGGATGATGTGCAGCGGCTCCTTGTGGTTTATTTATGTTTTTATCAGCGATAGTAGGCTACGCCGTTCTCGAACAGGCGCTGATCCTTGTCGCCGGTGATATTGACGGCGACATTCTCGCCTATGCGCTCCGAGTGGCCCATCTTGCCGAGGACACGACCGTCGGGGCTCGTGATACCCTCGATGGCATTGACGGAACCATTCGGGTTCCACGGGATATCGAGGCTGGGATCGTTCTGGTCGTCTACGTACTGGGTAGCGATCTGTCCGCGGATGCGTAGCTGCGCGATGAGCTCCGCATCAGCGACGAAGCGGCCCTCGCCATGCGATACCGGGATGACCTCGACCTCCCCTACCTGGCTGTTCGCGAACCACGGTGAGAGATTCGACGCGATACGAGTACGGACCATACACGAGACGTGGCGGCCGAGCGTGTTGTAGGTCAGCGTCGGCGCCGAGTCGTCGAGGTCGCGGATCTCGCCATACGGCACGAGGCCCAGCTTTATGAGCGCCTGGAATCCGTTGCAGATACCGAGCATAAGGCCGTCGCGCTTGTAAAGCAGGCGCATGGTTTCCTCGGCTATGCGCGGATTGCGGAACATCGCGGCGATGAATTTGCCCGAGCCATCCGGCTCATCACCGCCCGAGAAACCGCCCGGCAGCATGATGATATTCGCCTGACGGATGCCCTTCACGATGGCCTCGACTGTCTCCTCGACGGCAGCCGGCGTGAGGTTGCGGACGACAAGCGTCTCTGCCTCGGCACCAGCCCGCTCCCATGCCCGGGCCGAGTCGTACTCGCAGTTCGTTCCCGGGAATACCGGTATGAACACCTTCGGCTTCGCGATGCGAAGCTGCGGCGTGATGGAATGCCCCTTCGTATACGGCACCCAGGTGGCGGCCGTACGACGGTTCTTGTTTACCTTCACCTGCGTCGGGAATATCTTCTCGAGCGGCTTCGTATAGGCTTCCTGCGCCTCAGCCAGCGTGATGACCGATTTGCCGCAGACGATGCTCGTGACATCCGTGACCATGCCGAGCTCATAGGCACCGCTGCCCGGCAGCACGTCGGCGATGTTCACATTCTCCGCGACCTCGATGATGATGGAGCCGTAGTCCGGACGGAAAAGCTCCTCCTGCGGCATATATTTCGCGAACTTGAAGCCGCGCATGTTGCCGAGGCACATCTTCGTAATAGCTGCAGCGATACCGCCGACCTCGATGCTCTGGGCTGCAAAGATCTGATGCTTCGCGGCCATGCTGGCGATATTCTTGAAGTTGTTGTTGAGTTTCTTGAATATCGGCAGATCCTGCTGATCCTTCTGGCACGGTACCAGATAGACCTTGTTGCCCGGATATTTGAACTCCGGCGATATGGCCTGATCAGCCGGCATGACGCATACGGCGAAGGCCGCGAGCGTCGGCGGTACATGGATGTCCTCGAACGTGCCGGACATGGAGTCCTTGCCGCCGATGGCCGGGAGGCCGAGCTCATGCTGAGCGGTGAGTGCGCCGAGCAATGCAGCGAACGGATTGCCCCACTTCTCCGGATCCTTGCCCAGACTCTCGAAATACTCCTGGAATGTCAGGCGTATCTTCGTGGCATCAGCGCCGAGAGCAGCCATTTTGGCCGCTGCAGCTACGACTGCATAGAGGGCGCCGTGATACGGGCTCCAGGTCATGAAGGCCGGGTCGAGACCGAACGTCATGGCCGTGGCCGTACTCGTCTCCGCGCCGAGTACCGGGAGCTTCGCGACCATGCCCTCGGCCGGGGTCAGCTGAGTGCGGCCGCCGAACGGCATGAGGACCGTATTGCCACCGATGGAGGAATCGAAGCGCTCGGCGAGGCCCTTCTGGCTGCAGACATTGAGGTCGGCGAGATTTGCGAGCCAAGCCTTCTCGAGGTCAGGCGCGCAGGCAGCGACAGCAGCCGGTACCTCGTGCAGATAGCGATGCTGGGCATCCGGCTCTTTGATCGTAGCCGTGACATGCTGGCGCACGCCATTCGTATCGAGGAACGAGCGATTCATCTGCACGATGGGCTTGCCACGCCATTTCATGATGAGGCGCGGTTCCTCGGTGACGACGGCGACCTGGGTCGCCTCGAGGTTCTCGCTGTCAGCATAGCGGACGAATTTCTCGAGATTGGCCGGGTCGATGACGACAGCCATGCGCTCCTGCGACTCGGATATCGCCAGCTCCGTGCCATCGAGGCCGGCATATTTCTTCTTTACCGCATCGAGGTCGATAATGAGGCCGTCAGAGAGCTCCCCAATAGCGACCGCGACACCGCCCGCACCGAAATCGTTGCAGCGCTTGATCATGCGCGCGACCTCCGGGATGCGGAACAGGCGCTGGATCTTGCGCTCGGTCGGCGGATTACCCTTCTGGACCTCGGCGCCGCAGCTCGTCAGCGACTCCTCCGTGTGCTCCTTCGATGAGCCTGTAGCACCACCGCAGCCATCACGGCCGGTACGGCCGCCGACAAGGACGATGATATCTCCGGCCGCCGGGCGCTCACGCACGACGTTTTCCTTCGGCACGGCTGCGATGACAGCGCCGATCTCCATGCGCTTCGCCATGTAGCCCTCATGGTAGACCTCGCGGACCTGGCCCGTGGCGAGGCCGATCTGGTTGCCGTAGGAG
>CACXCN010000085.1 GCA_902766095.1 uncultured Selenomonas sp.
AGGTCAAAAAGTCAATTTTTTACCGGCTGAGGTCTATTAAGTTCGGCCATTTTTAGACGCTATCCAAAATCACAAATTTTCACGCTACTCTACCCGCGTGCGCCGTCCGCTCGTTGGTCGGAATGCTGCCACAAGCTCTCGGGCGAGCTGTTCGTATTCGCTCGCCTGCGCAAAGAGCTCCCCGTGCGTCTGTCGCCGAAGAAACTCGGCAAGACCGCGGATGCCCGCTTGTCGCTGCCCACTTAGCATCTGCTCAAAAAAATACAGTAGCATGATCAGTCCCAGTTCCATGCCGGAATACTTCACACCACTGTCACGGCGCGACAAAAACTGCCGTCGTCCGAGATGGTACAGCGGCGCTACGAGCAATATGCGCTGCATGCGCTCCGCAAAATTCTCTATTTCCAATTATCACACCATCCTGCCCGTCTCATGCCAGGCCGTCACGAGCTCATTCAAGTCGAGTGCCTCTTGCGGATAGTAACCGCCTGCCTCAAGTATCTCGCGCCAGCGCACCTGCACGTCTGCAGGAAAATGTGCCGCAAACGCTGTAAGCGCCGATTCATCCGGCACCTGGTTCGTCTTCCCATGTGGCGCATCATGAGCGAGGAATCGTTCATAGAAGGGCACAGCCAGCTGTACCTTCATGCGATCCGTCATCCCAGCCTCTGTGAGATGATCATACAGTGACTGCCAGATTTTCAGCCCTTCCCAGTCAAAATCACCGAAGTACCAGAGTACATATCTATGATTCGTGCAGCCCGTTTGACCAAGCTGCTGCGGCAAACACGAAATATTGTTTTCTATTTTCCAGCCATAGCCGAAAATCAATCCCGCAAAATCCGTTGCGGGAAGTTTGCTCTGCAGTTGGACATAGGTCGCCTTGTTCTCAACGATGAGAAAATGCTGCACCGGTGCAGTGAGTCTGGCTGCATTCACCGCCATCATGAGTGGATCAGGAGCCTCGACGATGCTGAGGCTGTCTTTCGTGAGCTGCAATCGTTTTAGAAACTGCTGTCCTTTGCTACCAAGCAGGAATTTCTCATCATGGAAGATGTCCCAGGAACACTGCTGCCGCGACGTAGCTCGCCGCGGCCCGCGCAGCCAGCTATCCAGCTGCTCGATATACGGCAAGTCATGCTCCCATACCGCAAGCGGCTCACAATAGTAGTTACTGAAATCCAGCTCTGGTAAAAAGCCATGTTCTATAGCCTGCTGCTGGATAATCTCCACCACCGGCCGTGCAAGTCTTTCCTTATTTATGCGCATACGCCATGGCAGTCCAGAAAAATCCACTCCACCCGCCTGTATCGGCTCGACTACTCCCGATGCGAGCATTTTCTGCAGCCCTGCGCGAAGCGCTCCATATCCACTTGCTGCGAACTGATCCTGCAGTTCAGTAAGCCTGATGGTCCGGCGAGGATAGCGGAGGAGGTACTGTGCCAATGTCTTTTCCTGCATCGTCCAACCTGCCTCCTATATTCTCGGCATCATACTTACATTATCATTATAGAGAACACTTGCAATAGCACTGCAAAATAGCTGGCAGGCAGATAGAAAGACCTGGTCATGCCTCGAGCTGTTCGCGCAGTACGCGGCGCATGAGGCCGGTATCCGGAGTTATGCCGGTCCACAGCTTCAGAGCAGCGGCTCCCTGCCCGACCAACATGTGCTCGCCGTTTATGGTGATATGCCCGTTTTCGCGGGCGTTGCGCAGGAACTGCGTCTCAGCGGGGGTATATATGACATCGTATGCCACAGCCCCCTCGGCCATGTTCTGAACATCCACCGGCGGCGCATCGTCTACATGGGGATACATGCCGAGCGGCGTCGTATTCACGACGATGAAGGCACTGGACAGTGCAGCCTTGAACTCAGGACTTTGCCAGTCGTATACGGTCACGCGCTCATAGCCAACGGCTTTGTTCATATCTGCAGCCAGCTGCTCTGCTTTGGCCGGATTGCGCACGCCGATGGACAGGCGGCTCACACCGGCACGCAGCAGCCCCCAGACAACGGCCCGGGCAGCACCGCCTGCTCCGAGCACTACGGCCTCGTGCCAGTGTACGTCGATACCGGCATAATCGAGACCGCTCAGGAAGCCCGTGATATCGGTATTATAGCCTTTGAGCTGGCCATCCTGATTGACGACCGTGTTCACGGCCCCGATTACTTTCGCATCATCATCGATGGCATCAAGGTATGGCATGATTGCCTGCTTGTGCGGAATCGTCACATTGAAGCCGGCAAATCCAGCGGCGGTCAACCCCTGCACGGCGGCCGGCAGGTCATCCGGCTTTATGGGCAACGCCGTATAAACATAATCGATTCCTGCTGCAGCGATGGCAGCATTCTGTATGACGGGCGAGAGCGAGTGGACGATGGGCCAGCCGATGACGCCCAGATTCTTCGTCGTGCCTGTAATCATGAAAAATCCTCCTGCGAAACAACTTTCTTCCTATCTGATGGGATTAGAGAAAACAGCGTAGTGAGAACATACCGCCGTGGCTCAGCTGTGGACTTCGCGCGTCTTCGACAGGAGGTCCATCTTCATCTCATAGTAATCAGGCGTCATATCGAGGTAATGACGATGCGGATTTTCAAAGCGCTGCTCCTCCTCCCAAATCTCGCTATCGAGCTGGTGCTTCACGTAGTCACGGATATCGGACAGCTTGGGCAGCTCCTCGCAGCGCTTGCCCTGACGCACATAGAGGCGACGGAGGTTCTTGATCGTGCAACCCTCGAAATGACGGTTCTTCCAAGGTTTCTGCGGATCGATATAGCGGTACGGCTGCGACAGATCCGGATTTTCATCCAGCTTGGCCAGGAGATCAGCCACGGCATGCCCGTTGGCATCATAGACGCGATAGACGGATTTCAGCCCCGGATTCGTTATTTTCTCGACATTCTCCGATACCTTGATGCGCGGGACGAATACTCCGTCCTTGCCTACCGCAGTCATCTTGTATACTGCGCCGAATACCGGCTCTGATTTCGCCGTGATCAGTCTCTCACCTACACCGAAACTGTCTATGCAGGCGCCCTGGCTCAGCAAGGAAGATATCGTGAACTCATCAAGGCTGTTCGATACGACGATCTTGCAGTCCGGCAGACCTGCCGCGTCAAGCATCTTGCGCACACGCTTCGAGAGATAGGCCAGATCGCCCGAGTCGATGCGGATGCCGGCCAGCCGTTTCCCCATGGGCTCAAGCACTTCGTGAGCCACCTTGATGGCATTCGGAATGCCCGAGTGTATGACATCGTAGGTATCGACGAGCAGGACGGTCGCATCCGGGTATACCTCGGCATAGCGACGGAAAGCCTCATACTCGTCCCCATAGTACATGATCCAGCTATGAGCCATCGTGCCCGACACCGGTATGTCGAACATCTGCCCGGCAGACACCGTAGCTGTCCCCACGACACCGCCGATATAGGCCGCGCGGGCGCCGTAAGTGGCAGCATCCATATTATGCGCGCGACGTGCCCCGAAGTCCGACACGGCCCGCCCGTTGGCCGCATGCACGATACGACGCGATTTCGTGGCGATGAGCGACTGATGGTTCACCTGAGCCAGTATGGCCGTCTCGACGAGCTGGGCATCGACGAGCGGAGCGATGACCGTCAGAATCGGCTCATTCGGGTACATAACCGTCCCTTCAGGCATCGCATATATATCACCTTTGAAATGGAAGTCCCGCAGATAGCTCAGGAAGTCCTCCGAGAAAATCCCCTGCTGACGGAAATACTCGATATCCTCATCCGTAAAGCGCATGTTCTCCACATACTCGATGACCTGCTCGAGTCCGGCGAATATGGCGAAACCGCCCTCATCAGGATTCTGCCGGTAAAAGACATCGAAAGCGACGAGATTGTCCTGATCATGGCTTTGGAAATAGCCATTCGCCATCGTCATCTCATAAAAATCCATCATCATGGATATGTTGCGTTTATCATACTGTGTCATTTGTTCTACCTCTGCTGCTCACAGCTACAGTTTTCAGCCTGTAAATCTTGTTTCCATCGGTCCCGAACTGGGGCCGATCAGCAGGCTATATGGCAAAATCCCCCAGGCATGAGCCCAGGGGACTACATTCATACGAAATATCAAATAACGAGTTTCGTGAAGTCAGCTGCCGTCAGCTCGAGCTCCTGAATGGACTTCATGAGGCCGAGGCGATTCGCACGAATCTGCTCATTCTTATCCATGACCATGACTGCGTTGAAGAACTCATCAATCGGCTGAGCCAGCGTCTCGAGTGCCGCTATGACGCCAGCATAATCATTGTTGGCAGCCAGATTGCTGACCGAGGCCGCAGCAGCCGTATACGCCTCATAGAGTGCTTCCTCCGCCGGCTCCGTGAACAGCTGGGCATCGATATGGTCGCTCTCCGCCTTGGCGGCGATATTGGCAGCGCGGACGAAGGCCTGGATGTAGCTTGTCGCATCCGTCTCACCCACGAATGCAGCGAGAGCCTTGGCTTTCAGGCTGACCGCGTACACATCATCCACATCACCCAGTACGGCATCTATGATGTCGTAGCGTACGCCTGCTGTCTCCAGCACTTTCTTCAGGCGCAGACGGATGAAGTCTGCCACCTCGCCTTGCAGCTTATCGCGCTGGGCGGCATCCATGATGCCATACTGATCCATGGCCTTGTCCACGATATCGGACAGCGATATCTTCCACTGAGCTTCGATAACCGTATTCACGAGGCCCAATGCCTGACGACGCAGGGCAAACGGATCCTGTGAGCCCGTAGGTATCTTGCCGCGCGAGAACGTGCCGACGATCGTATCAATCTTGTCCGCGAGGCTCACGATGCGGCCAGCCGTCGTCTGCGGCAGGCCATCGCCAGCGAAGCGCGGCATGTAGTGTTCATCGATAGCGACAGCTACACCCTCACAGCAGCCATCGAGGCGAGCGTATTCGCGGCCCATGATGCCCTGCAGCTCGGTGAACTCCGTCACCATACCGGTCACGAGGTCGGCCTTGGAGAGGATGGCCGCCTTATGGGCATGCTTGTGCGCTTTCTCATCAGCACCGACCGCATCGGCGATGAAGTCAGCCAGAACGGCCAGACGCTCCGTCTTCTCATACATATTGCCGAGGCCCTGCTGGAATACGACGGTCTTCAGCTTCTCACGATGCTCGGCCAGCGACTTCTTGCGGTCCTCATCGAAGAAGAACTGCGCATCAGCCAGACGGGCGCGCAGGACGCGCTCATTGCCGTGCTGCACGATATCGAGGTACTCACTGCCGCCATTGCGGACCGTGATGAAGAGCGGCAGGAGCTTGCCATCAGCCGTCTTGACCGGGAAATAGCGCTGATGATCGCGCATCGGCGTTATGACGCACTCCGGCGGCAGCTGGAGGTATTTCTCCTCGAAATGACCGCAAAGGGCCGTCGGATACTCGACGAGGTAGGTGACCTCCTCGAGCAGATCATCCGTAATCTCAGCCTGACCACCATTCGCAGCAGCGACCTCCTCGATCTGCTGCTTGATCATCGCCCGGCGCTTGTCCTGATCGACGATGACGTACTGCTGCTCGCAGGCTTTTTCATATTCATCAGCCGATTTGATGACGAAGCTGCCGGTATTGCCATCAGCGAGGAAGCGATGACCGCGCGAACGATTGCCAGCCTTTACATTGGCAAGCTCGAACGGGATGACATCACTGCCATACAGCGATACGAACCAGCGGATCGGACGGATGAATTTGAAATCCAGACTGCCCCAGCGCATATTGTTCGGAAAGGACAGGCTGCATATTATCTTCGGCAGCAGTTCCGGGAGGATGGTCGCTGTCGGCTGGCCAGCCTCATGCACATCGGCATAGACATAGCCATCGCGCTGCACGAGTTCCTCAGGCTTTACGCCATGACCGCGCGCGAAGCCCATCGCTGCTTTCGTCGGATTGCCATCGGCGTCAAAGGCCACCTTCAGCGACGGACCGCGATCGGAATGCGAGGCATCGGCCTGCTGCTCCTCCAGTCCCTCGACGAGCAGAGCCGTGCGACGCGGCGTCCCCAGCGTGCGTATGGAATCATAGCACAGGCGGGCTTCCTTGAACTCTGCCGCTGTGATATCTTTCAGCTCAGCCAATATGCCCGGCATGACATGTGCCGGTACTTCCTCAGTGCCTATCTCTAGCAATAATGTCTTGCTCATGCCTTCTCCTCCTCTTTCTCGCCACGATGCAGCATCGGATAGCCCAGTTTCTCACGCTGCTCAAGATAGCACTCCGCACATAGGCGGGCCAGCTTGCGCACGCGGCCGATGAAAGCCGTGCGCTGGGAAACGCTTATCGCGCCCCGTGCATCAAGAAGGTTGAATGTATGCGAGCATTTGAGAACATAGTCATAGGCCGGATGGACATAGCCGGCTTCGATGACGCGCACCGCCTCGGCCTCATATTTGTCGAACAGGTCGAAGAGCAGTTTCTCATCCGACAGCTCGAAGGCATAGACGCTCTGCTCGTATTCATTCTGATGGAATACATCGCCGTAGGTGTAGTCGTCCGTCCACTGGATATCGTAGACATTCTCGACGCCCTGGATGTACATGGCCAGACGCTCGAGACCGTACGTGATCTCCGAGGCTACCGGTGCCACATCCTGACTGCCGACCTGCTGGAAATAAGTGAACTGCGTGATCTCCATGCCATCGAGCCAGACCTCCCAGCCCAGGCCCCAGGCACCGAGCGTCGGCGACTCCCAGTTATCCTCGACAAAGCGGATATCATGCTTCTTCGTGTCGATGCCGAGACGCTCCAAACTTGCCAGATAAAGCTCCTGGATATTGTCCGGCGACGGCTTCATGATGACCTGGAACTGATGATGCTGATACAGACGGTTCGGGTTATCGCCATAGCGACCATCAGCCGGGCGGCGGGACGGCTCGACATAGGCCACATGCCACGGCTCTGGGCCGAGCACGCGCAGGAAGGTCGAGGGGTTCATCGTACCGGCGCCCTTTTCTACATCATAAGGCTCCGCGAGGATGCAGCCCTGTTCCGACCAGAATTTCTGCAGGTTCAGGATGATTTCCTGGAATTTCATGATTTATGCTCCTTTTAGCTCGCACAAACGTGCAAAAATTACAGTTATACGTTTCGTCCGATACATCGAATGTATGGAACGTTATCCTGTGTTGCTTGAGACTTTAACGTTCACATTATACACTGATTTTCGATATGCGTAAAGTTTTCAGCTCGTTTTTAGTATGCTTTTTCCTATAAGAGGGCCGCAAGCAAGCGGTTTTGTCTTTCATCCCGCTCGTAAAATCACTCGAGCAATATTGACTAGGAGAAAAAACGCACCATCACCAAGAAAGACGTTATGCTTTTCTCTTCATTGTCCATTGCATAAAAATTTTTGTACTTTATTCCGATTCTGTATTTACATTAATTACACAAATGGTATAATACAAAACAGTTTCCCCTTAATTAATTAACTATGTTACACTCAGAAAGGACGTATGTATTATGGAACAGAAAAGCCCGTTCAAGATACCGAAGATTCTTTGGTTTCAACTGTTCCTGCTGGCACTCGGCTATGCTTTCTATTCGGCCAACCGCCTTTCCTTCGGCGTCGGCCTCAAGGCAGTTGCTGCCTCCCTGTCGCTGACTGCCGTACAGCTCGGAACGATTGGTACGATTTTTACTCTTGGCCAGGCACTCATCGATATTCCAGCCGGTTATCTAGCTGACCGCTTCGGGCGCAAGCGCATGTTGATCTTCGGCATGGTAGGTCTCGGCTGCATGACTGCCTGCGTCACGACCTCGGCCAGTTTTATCGGAGCAGCCTTCTGGCGCGTCTGCTTTGGTGTCTTCGAAGGCTGTTGGAACATTGTCATGTATTCCGTTGCTGGATCGATCTTTCCGGCAGCACGTGCGATGCTCAATGGACTCATGATGACATTCTACTCCATCGGCGCGTATGTCGGCCCGACCTACTATGGCTGGAGCCTGGAGCGGACAGGAGATTGGAGCATCGGCCTGACGCATATGGGCATTGCCACTGTCATCTTCGGCCTGCTTCTGATCTTCGGCTTCAAGAAAAAATACACCGATACATCGGCGGATATCAAGCGCATCCATTTGGTTGAAGCCATCCGCACGGTCGGCTTCAATAAAGTCGTCTGGCTCGGCGTCCTCATCCAGATCCTCAACATCATCCCGTACTGGGGCTTCGCTTCAATGGGTCCATACCTCTTCATGACATATAAGGGATTCAGCCCGACGGAAGCTGGCAGTTTCTTCGGCGCCATTTATGGCATTGGCGGACTCAGCGGCGTCGTTCTCGGCTTCTTCGCCGATCGCTTTGGTCGCAAACCGACCATCATCTTCCTCTCGGGGCTCAATGCCATCTGCGCATTCCTGATTTTCCACGTCATCCCGCAGACATCTGTCGCCCTCTATATCGTCGGCGGCCTCATGGGCATCGGCCTTCATGCCATCTACGTGCTTGGCTACACGATTGCGCAGGATGGTGTCAGCACGAGCCAGATCGGTCTGGCTACCGGTATTGTCGGTGCTTCGAGCTACTTCCTCTCGTTCTTCTCGGGTCCTCTCATGGGCTTCCTGACAACGACGCTCGGCCATGTAGCCGCTCTCGATATCATCGTCGTGGCCTTCGAATCCTGCCTCTTCATCGTCGCTCTGCTCATGAAAGAGACGCAGAATCGCCACCTTCAGGAGAAAGAATTGTAATCTGTGGCATAGGTTCCGATCGGCCTTACCATTTATAAAACAAGGATTGATATGCGGTCCCGCTGGATAGAGACCGCATCATCAATCCTTATTTTTGTTCTTAATCGGTTACGTGTGTAAGTTTTCAGTGATCATAGCAGCCCGATGAACTTAGCTGGCATTTGCCCACTAGGGTTATTGCTTCGTCGCCTCATTCAGAGCGGTAATCTGCTGTATGAATTCTAATGATTTCAGCGGGTGCTCGATGAGTCCGCTCAGATAGGTCAGGATCAGCTTCTCAGCTGCCATGAGCGTGCTGCCCTTCATATGCAGGCCGCCCGGCGGGGCAGACCAATCATAGTCGCGCAGGGCGATGAGCAGTTCACGGGTCGCTGCCGGATACGGCAGGAAATCTGCAGCCTGTCCGGCTGCAGGCGACTGGGCCGCTGCGTCATGGCTGCAATCGGTACATACAGCCCCGCCCGCCAGCAACGAAACCGACGCATCACCAGTGATTTCCCGGCCGCAGTGGACGCAGCGTTCATAGGAAAGCTGGAGCCCGGCAAATTCTATAATCTCTATAGCCGCGGCCAGCGCCGTAATCCGCGGATTGCGCTGCTCGAGCGCCCGCAGGATCTCCCGCAACGTGTCATACAATCCCTGATCCGGTTGGCCGACAGCCATAAGCTCGCGCACGACCTCGGCCACGAAGCTCGCATAGGCCATGCGCGTGATGTCCGTGCTGAATATCCGATGCGGCTCTATGAGCGAAGCCTGACGTATCGTATCGAGTCGCTGTCCCTCGGCAATCTGGAGCTCGACCTCGGCAAAGAGCTGCAGAGGACCTGCTAAAGCACTGCGCGGACGGCGGGCACCATAAGCCCCGGCCTCGACGAGCCCGCGCTCGCGCGTGAACACGCTGACGATGCGATCCGTTTCGCCCCAGTTCCGGGCGCCGACCACTACCCCGTCCGTCGTATAGAGCGGCATTAGCGACCGCCCCCCAGCTTGTAGGCATCATCGTCCGCTTCATCATCCGGCACAGTTTTCCCAGTGAGATCATCCTTCTGCCGTTCAGAGTCGTGCTTCTTGCCCGGCTCCGATTCCCAGAGTACATATGGCACCGAGGTATCATCATAATCATCCGGCATTTCGACTTTCTGATGCTTGAGGCGCTTCGGCATGACAGCTCCGGCGGTCAGCATGTACTGCAGGGCTGACTCGCTACTGATATCGAGGTATATGACATCTTTCTTGAGCACGAACAGATTCGTACCTGAGGTCATATTGAGGCTCCAGGGGACGAATACGCAGATATAATCATCGCCGAGCTTTTCTTTGAGCATCTGCGGGACGTCGGCCATGACGAAGCCAAGCGCTTTCGACTGATGGAACGGCACGAGTACGACCTGCTCGAACATGCTGTTCGACTCGAACACAGCCGTAGACAGGTGCTTGACACTGTTATATATGAACTTTATGATCGGCACATGTCCGAGCAAGCGCTCTCCCAGACGTATCGCCCGACGCATCACCCACCAGGACGATCCCCAGCCGACGAGATATATCACGAGCAACAGCGTGATGATCCCCATGCCGGGGAAATAGAACGGCAGATGCCGCCCGAGCACGCCCTCGGTGAATGTCAGCGTCTCCGCCACGACGAACATCGTTATGGCGATCGGTACGAGCAGGATCAGACCGTTTATGAAACGCCGCGAAACCTTTTTAGAGAAGTTCGTATTCTTGTCTTCTTCCGCTTTCTTTCCCTTTCGCACATCGTCCAGGAAATCTGCGTTATCATCTTTCATGTCATCACTTCCTGTGCCATCATGGCAACATGATATCCCTTAGCTGCATTTATTTATCATCAAGTCCGAAAGCATGAAGCATGCCGGCACTGTTGCGCCAATCCTTCTTTACCTTGACCCAGAGGTCGAGGTAGACCTTGGCCGCCAGCAGCTGTTCGATATCCTGGCGAGCCAGCTGGCCGATCTCGCGCAGCATGGAGCCCTTGTTGCCGATGACGATCCTCTTCTGCGAGTCGCGCTCCACATATATCGTGGCACGGATGTAGACATCGCCCTTCGGGCGCGTCGTCATTTCATCCACATCTACGGCCACCGCGTGCGGTACTTCGTCGCGCGTCAGCTGGAGGACCTTCTCGCGCACGAGCTCGGCAACGATGAGGCGCTCCGGCTGATCGGTCACCATATCATCCGGATAGTACTGCGGACCGGCTGGCATGTATTTCGTTATCTCAGCCACGAGATTGTCCGTATTTGTTTCATTCAGAGCGGATATAGGTACCACCGCTGCAAAATCATATAGCTTGGTATAGCTGGATATGATGGGCAGCACCTGCTCACGCTCGATGAGGTCCAGCTTATTGATCACGAGGATGACCGGCTGCTTCGTGTGCTTCAGATGCTCGATGATGAACTTATCGCCGGGGCCCAGGCGCTGACTGGCGTCGACGAGGAATAATATCGCATCGACATCCTTCAGCGTGTTTTCAGCCGCCCGCTCCATATTCTCCTCGAGCTTCGTATGCGGCTTGTGGATACCCGGAGTATCGAGGAAAACCATCTGCACATCCGGCTTAGTCAATATGCACATGATGCGGTTGCGCGTCGTCTGTGGTTTATCGCTCATGATGGCTATCTTCTGTCCGATGAGCGTATTTATCAGCGTCGATTTGCCGACATTCGGGCGGCCGACGACGGCTACGAATCCCGATTTATGTTTTGCTTCTGTCAATATGTCCTCCTGTTACTCGCGCTTGATTCCCAGCTGATCCATCACATAGCGCTGCTCCTGCTCCATCTCCAGACGGTCAGTTTCCTCCATGTGATCGTAGCCGAGCAGATGCAGCATGCCATGTACTGTCAGGAACGCGATCTCCCGCCGCACGCTGTGGCCATAATCAGCCGCCTGCTCCTCTGCCCGCTCTACAGATATCACGAGATCACCCAGTACATTGATATCCGGGCCATTCTCTATCGCCGGCTCCTCGCTTTCATTCAATGCGAACGAGAGCACATCGGTCGGGCGGTCGATATGACGGTATTCGCGATTCAACTCATGGATGTATTCATTATTCGTAAGCGTGATGCTTACTTCACCATTCTCCACCCCGTAGAGCTCACCGACTTTTTCGGCCGCCGCCCTTATATTGGCTTCCACTTCCTCCGGCACAGCCAGATCCTCCGGGTGCCTGCTTATGATGACTTCCATATTCTTCTATATATTCTCCCTTGATGACTGCGTAGCAGCCCGTACTCGACCATTGCTGCCGGCTGACGGAGCCTTTTTCTTCTGTTCCTGCTTCTTCTTGCGCTGTGCATCATACTGCCCATACGCATTGATGATGCGGGTGACGACGTCGTGACGTACGACATCGACTGGCGACAGGCGCAGCACAGCTATCCCCTTCACATCTGCCAGCACCTCGGCCGCTACACGCAGGCCGGACGACACACCACGCGGCAGGTCGATCTGGCTCAGGTCCCCGGTCACGACCATGCGCGAGCCGAAGCCCAGACGCGTCAGGAACATCTTCATCTGGCTTTCCGTCGTGTTCTGCGCCTCATCCAGTATGATGAAGGAATCCGCCAACGTCCGGCCGCGCATATAGGCCAGCGGCGCTATCTCGATGAGCCCGCGCGACATGAGCTTCATATAGGCATCGCCGCCCAATATATCCTGCAGGGCATCATAGAGCGGACGCAGATAGGGATCGACCTTGTCCTGGAGGTCGCCGGGCAGAAAGCCCAGCCGCTCACCAGCCTCGACAGCCGGACGCGTCAGGATGATGCGCTTGACCTCCTTGTTGCGCAGCGCCGCCACCGCCATGACGACGGCCAGATACGTCTTACCCGTACCCGCCGGACCGATGGCTATCGTCACTGCATTCTTCTTTATCGTCGAGATATAGTTGAGCTGGCCGATCGTCTTCGCACGCACCGCGTGCCCTCGGGCTGTCACGAGTATCGTATCCTGCAGCCGGACGACATCACTTGCCCGCCCCTCATGTACGAGGCGGCTGACATAGCGAACCTCATGCGTCGTCAGGCGAGTACCGACGCGATGCATCTGCTGCAGGGCCCGGGCGGCCTCAGCCGCCAGCTCGGTCTCATGGGCCGAACCGCTCAGCTCGAGCGCCATGCCCCGGCCGATCATGCGGCAGGCAAAGCATTCCCGCAGCACTTGCAGGAGTTCATCGCCACGTCCGAACAAAGCAAACGCCTCATCCTGATCCGCCAGCTCTATCTGTATCTTTGTTTCAACATCCTCGTTTGCAGCCTGCCTGTTCCGGGCTGCCGCACTGTTTTCCTGCAGATTTATCCCCACTTTCCATCATAATATATAAACTTACTTTTTATTCTACCGCATAGATTAGTTTTGTCAATCCATTGACTGTCTGGGGCCTATGGAAAGACGGCTGGTAGTTGTTATACTGCCAGCGACCTCTGACCGACAGCTGTACCATAGAGCAGTGCCCTGTCTCATAAATCAAAAAAGAGCCAGCATAACTGGCTCATTTTTTATACCATTGTCACCACCAAGCGACGGAATGACATTCAGTGACTGGCTGTCAGCGCCTTGTTGAAGAAGCGCTGGCGACGCTCCGCTACGATTTCCTTGGCCTGAGAGGTACGGTCCATGTGGTTGCGGGTGAAGAGCCCGCGACGGGCCAGGATCATATAGTAGAGTACGATGCCAGCCAGACTGATGGCAGCCGCAGCGATATATACGAAGGAAAAGCCGAAGCTCGGTACGAAGCTGCCAAGCGTATACGGCCCGACGCCGATACCGAAATCGAGGAAGACGAAATAGGTGCTGGTCGCAACGCCGACCTGATGCATAGGCGCGCAATGTACCGCCAGAGCGTGGCAGGAGGCCGTAATCGTGCCGTAGCCGAGGCCCAGGAAAAGCGCTCCGGCGAGCATCGCTATATCGCCGCGGGCAGTCGCGATGATGACCATAGCGATTGCCATGCACAGCAGGGCCGGATAGATGACGATATTGCCGCCGCGCTTGTCAAGCAGGAAGCCGGTCAGCGGACGACTGATGAACGAAGTCAGTGCGAAGCAGAGGAAGAAGCAGGAGGCACCGATGCCGGTGACACCGATACTATTCGTATAGGCTCCCAGGAATGACAGCACCGTCGAGTAGCATACGCCGCCCATCAGCGCTATGAACGATATACCGAGAGCACGCAGCGAGAAAAAGCGGTCGAAGGAAATCTTTTTGAGGTCAGCCTTCTCCTGAGGCAGTATATCGCGCTCCGGAGCTTTTATCGTGAAGGCCGAAATCAGTATGATAGCAGCAAGCACACCGACGATCTCTATGCCGATTGTAAAGGCATGCGCAGCCGTGATGCTCATAGCCAGGAAAGGACCTATGGCTGAAGCTATCGTAACCCCGAGCGTGAAATAGCCGATGCCCTGCCCCATCTTCTTCAGCGGAATAAGCGAAGCCACGATCGTGCTGGCAGCGGTCGACGTCATGCCGAAGGAAACGCCGTGGATAAAGCGTACGACATTGAACGCAGCCAACGTCGGTGCCACGAGATAGAAGAATATCATGAGCAGGAACAGCGCCGATCCCAGCAGGAACATGTGCCGGCGACCGACGAAGTCGATATAGCGGCCCGATACGATACGCGAAAACAGGGCTCCGACGATGAAAAGTCCGGACGCGAGGCCAGCCATACTGATCGATGCCGAAAAATGCTCCATGGCATAGGCCGTAGACCAGAGCATGAGCAGAAAGTGCACCGTATAAACGAGCAGATTGACACCGATGGTCAGAAGATAATCGCGTTTCCAAAGCGTTTCGGAACCAACAGCAGCATTGGCAGCAGACATTGCGGCAGACTCCTTTCTGAAAGTCGAAGTGGATAGGGAGATTCTTGCAGATCTCTGATACATTTTGAGGTGAGGCAGGGCCGTTATCACGAAGTCATCAGCATCGGCTTCGCTCAAGTGCAGCTCCAGTTCGAGTTCCTCTTCCCCGGTCATAGTAATCACCTGATAATAACGGATTTTGATTCCCGGAAATCATTTACAGGGGTCATTATATCCACTAAAATTGCGCTTGTCTAATGTATAATTTTAATATATTACATGCATTTCATACATTATAATAGCCGCAAATGCCCTGAAAATACGCTGTTAAAGCTAGAAAATCAATAAAATCTATCTCTTTTTTGCATCAAATGTGTTATGATTGTAATACATAGATAAAATGAAAAATATGTATAAAAAGGAGACAATTTCGATGGAGATTTCTCAGCTGAAATATTTTCAAGCCATGGCACGCATCAAGCATTTCACCAAAGCTGCTGAGACATGTGCCGTATCGCAGTCCGCCCTGTCGCGCTCCATAGCGAAGCTCGAGGCCGAACTCGGCGTGCCGCTTTTCACGCGTCAGGCCCGTCGCGTGGAACTGACCTCGGCCGGAGAGCATTTTCTCTACCATGTCGACCGCGTGATGAGGGAACTGCAGGAAGCTAAAAAAGAACTAGTTCGCAGCCCCAGCGGTGAGGGCGGGACCGTGAACCTGTCCTTCTTCCATTCCTTCGGCGGCTATCTGCTGCCAATGCTGCTGGCCGAATTCCACGCCCGCTATCCGGATATCAGCATAAAGCTCAACCAGCACAACAGCAAGTTCCTCATGCGACAGGTGGCACGGGGTAAGACCGATCTCTGCCTCTGCTCGACGATGACGACAGCAGAAAATATCGCCTGGATGTACCTCTGGTCAGAGGAACTTTTTGTAGCCGTGCCCAAAAACCATCCCCTGGCCGAGCGTGACAGCGTGACTCTGAGTGAAATCGAATCCGAACCACTGATAACGCTGAAGCCTAACTACAGCCTCCGCACCCTGGTCGATCAGTCGTTCGAGCTGGCCGGAAGCCATCCGCATATCATATTCGAAGGCGATGATGTCAACACTCTGGCCAGCCTCGTGGCCGCCAAGCTTGGCGTCAGTATCATACCGAACATCCCCGGAGTAGAGCATCTGGGCATCGTCTATCTGCCCATATCATTCCCTGTATGCAAGCGGGCAGTCGGCCTGGCCTGGAATACGACAAAGCCGCTTTCTCCGGCGGCACTCACATTCCAGCAATTCGTCATACGCCGTTTTGCTCAGCAACCACCTACTGCGCCTGCCACTCAGCAAAAAAAATAAATCTTCATAGTTTCATCGAAAAAACCAGGCAACGACGAGCGCTGCCTGGTTTATTAGAGCTTCGAGTCTGTCTATCCCCTCGAGAGCAGCCGTCTGGTCCGGTCACGGCTAGAACGTCCTCAAAACCAGATTCTGTTGCTATAACAACAGAAAAATATGCCGCCGGCCCCTATACTGATAACTGTAAAGAGCAAACGAATCCGGTGAAAGGCATCGGATCGATACAAAGGAGAGATCACCATGATTACCAAAGAAATGACACTGGCCGACGTCGTAAAAGAGCATCCGAATACCATCGGTTTTCTGAACGGACTCCATCTCGACTACTGCTGCGGTGGTCATGAGGCCATCAAGATTGCCCTCAAAGAAAAAGGCATGGATGTCGATGAGTTCCTGGAGGAAATCAATAAGGTTGCTGCACGTCCGACGGCGCAGAAAGATGTTCATGAAGACATCGAATCGTTCAAGAACCTCAAAGTCAATGAGATGCTCGATGATCTTGAAGCGACCCATCACGTGACGGATCGCCGGCTGATGTCTGAGACAGAGGAACTCCTGAACAAGATCCTGATCGTGCATTATCCGCATCATGGTGAGATGCTGACGAAGCTGCATCACCTCTACAGCGATCTCAAGGCAGAGCTCGAGGAGCATTTTGCAAAGGAAGAGCGTCTGGTATTCCCACTGATGCGTCAGCACCCACATCCGGAGCAGGATGTGCTCGACTACGTAAAATCTTTGGAAGATGAGCATACTGGCGCCGGTGATATCATCAAAAAAATATATCAGCTGACCAATAACTTCACCCCGCCGGCAGATGCCTGCCCGACATTCCAGCGCACCTATCAGGTGATGGAAGCACTGTTCGACGATGTATTCATCCACATCTTTAAGGAAAATTCCATCGCCTTCCCGGAATACGCCGAGCAGGAATGAGAAAGGATTCCAGCATCAGGGCCGCGTCAGATAATAGCGGCGCCCCTCGATGCGCAGTTCCCCTGCATCCTGCATCAGCCCTAGTTCACGGGACAAGGCACTGCGGTTGACGCCGAGGAATTCCGCCATAGCCGTAGTCGTAAATTTCACCAAGACAGCTCCGTCGGCCTGCCGAGGCATCTCCCCCAAGAAGATGCTGATGCGGTCACGGAGCTTTTTCTGGCTCAGGATGCGGATTTTGCGATTCTGATAGATGTTCTTCTGCGCAAGGTCATGGATGAGGTTCATAGCCAAATGGTAGCCGGTGCCGCTGAGAGACTCTCGCGCCATATGAAGAGCCGCGATATCCAGTAGAACGACGATGCTGTCCTGGATGGCTTCGAGCTGGATGGGGCTGTGCATCGGGTGGACGCAGGCCAGTGCCTCACCGAAAAGCTGCCCCGCACCGAAGCGGCTGACACTGATCTTGGCGTCGTTCTCATTGAGGAAAGAGCCCTCTATGCTGCCGGCAAGGACGATTCCGGCATAGCGAAACGGCTCGTCCAGAAACTGCAGGATTTCATGCCGGGCAAGATTCACCTGCCTGGCATGAAAGAACTCCAGCGCCTCGGGAATCTGCTCCATCTTCAAACCGCGGAACAGCGGGCATACCTGAAAAATCTTATAATATTGCTGGATAAACGATGTGTCCATGATGAGCCTTTCTGATGTAAAAATATTTGGTTCATTTCCATTTTGCAATAGTAGTATAGCATATTGCAAGCCGGTCTTCTATACTGATACAGCAAAGACGGCCATCCCCTGCGCTTTGTACACGTCTGGGAAGTCCCTGTGCCCCCTCGCCGACTCGGTCCATGGAGTTCCAAAGAAGAATACTTGCTTTTTCCGACCAGTATGACTATGATGGATATATCAAATTCTACTTAGGACGAGGTTCTTATGGAAAAACATTTTGATATCAATGAACAAGGCTACAGCATACGCTGCAAACTCATATGCAGCGATCATGACAAGACGGCCAGAAGCTTTGACCATGTCGCTATCGTGACCCATGGCTTCGGCAGCAACAAGGAAACGGCCGGCACCGCCAGCTTTGGGGAGCATCTGACCGCCAAATACAAAGGTTGGGGCGTTATCGCTTTCGACTGGCCCTGCCATGGTATGGACGCACGCAAAAAACTCACCGTCGCCGAATGCCTGACCTATCTGACCATAGTCACCGACTATGCCAAACGCGAACTACAGGCCAGTGATGTCTGCATATACTCCACGAGCCTCGGCGGCTATCTCACCCTGCGCTATCTCATCGAGATTGGCAATCCTTTCCGGCGCATCGCCCTGCGCTGCCCCGCCATCCATATGTACGAAACGATGTTCAGCCGCGTCCCTGAAGCCGATCAGGCCAAGCTTCGCAAAGGCAAGGAAATCCAGATGGGGTTCGAACGCAAGATGAAAGTCGACCAGGCTTTCTTCGATGAATTAAAATCTTTCAATCCTCTGGAACACGAGTATTTTGATTTCGCGGATAATATGCTGATATTACACGGTACAGCTGATGAAATGGTATCTATCGATGATGCCCGTGAATTCGCAGAAAACAATGTCATAGAATTCATCCCGGTAGAGGGCGCCGACCACCCATTCCGCAACCCGAACCATATGGCGCTGGCAATTCACAAAATCATCGAATTCTTCCATGCGGGCGAACTCGACTAAACTACGCAAAAAGGGACTGCTGCTCACAGTCCCTTTTTATTTATGCGATTGTTTCCACGGCCATCAGCAGGAGCTGCTGCCTAGCAGCGGGTGCTTCGTCGGCTTCAGGCTGCGTTTGGTGATGAGCGCCAGCGCCTCAGGCAGCGTGACGTCCTCGCGTGTCGTGCCGAATTCATAGATGCAGAGCGGATGCTCGACGCCGAGCTCGCTGCCCGGCATATACACGTATTCATCATTGAGCTGGTCGCCATATATGACGCCTGCCTTCAGCTTTTTTTCTGCCAGCATGGTATACCTCGTTTCTCTCAGAACATATCACGCCGCCAGAGCACATAGGCACTGGATACGCTGATTGCCCCGGCTATAATCAGTATGTATACGAATCCGTGCGGGTCATCTGCAAATGGCACCGGAACATTCATACCGAAAAAGCTCGAGACGACCGTCGGTATGGCGACGATGATCGTCATCGCAGCCAGGAACTTCATAACCAGGTTCTGGTTATTCGATATGATGGTCGAGAATGTATCAGCCAGGCGGGCAATGATTTTCGAATACATGTCCACCATCTCACGCGCCTGCTTGTTCTCGATGATGACATCCTCGAGCAGGTCCTCATCCTCCTCATAGGCTTTCAGTATGGGAGTCAGAGCCGTATTGGAGCGCATGCGCAGCAGCTTATCGAGGACGACACCATTCGAACGGATGGCGGCATTGAAATACGTCAGGCCCTTCTGCAGCTCGAGCAGGCGCAATATCTCGCTGTTCTTCATATCATGACGCAGCTGATCCTCGATCTCATCCGAAAGCTTCGATATCTGACGCAGATATTTGAGGTAGAACGTCGATGACTTATACAGGATCTGGAACAGGAACCGGGTCTTCTTATACGTACGGAAAAGCTTCGCTGTGCGCTCATTGAACTCGGCCATGACCGGAGTTTCCTCCAGACAGACCGTAATGATATATTCCTCGGTGACGATGATGGCCAGCGGCAAGGCATCATAGCTGTCCTGTCCGCGACAGACGGCCACATTCGTCAGGACCATGACCGAGTCGTCCTCGATATCGGTATGCGAACGCTCTTCATCATCCAGTGCGGATTTCAGAAAATCAGGATCGACTTCGGTCAGCGAGCTGATCACCTTCAGCTCATACGGAGTCGGGTCCACGATATTAATCCAGCAGCCTTTTTCGAGTGTTTTCAAGGTGAGCTTCTGCAGAGGACCGCTTTCCATGGATTTATATATCTGCAGCAAAAAAGGTCACTCCTTTCCCTGGGAGTGACCTTGGCATATTACAGCTGAAAAAGGCTACAGCGTGACAGCTGCTGAGGCAAGTACGCTCCCTGTGATACATGTTCGCGTCGGACTAGGGTGGTCGTCCATCATCCTCACCAGCCTTTCTTTCTTTTGATTTCCAAACTGTATTATATGACTATTGAACAACCTTGTCTAGCAAAAATTTGGTAAAGTTTTCAAGGCTTGCCCTTACCTTTCGCACCGGATGCGGGAAGCTCGCCCTCGAGCTCGATGATCATGTCGCGCAGCTCTGCTGCCCGCTCGAATTCGAGCGCCCGGCTGGCCTGCTGCATCTCGCCGAGCAGGGCTTTCACGAGTTTGTCTTTCTCCTTCTTGTTCAGCTTTCTCCGCTTGCCATCTTTCTTCTTTTTCTCATATTTACCGGAGTCCTCTGCCACGAGCGTCGTCTCGATGAGCGGCACAATCGGCTTCTTTATGGTCTGCGGCGTTATATGATGCTCGACGTTATACGCCTGCTGTATCTCCCGACGTCGGGCGGTCTCATCTATGCAGCGCTTCATCGAGTCGGTGATCGTATCGGCATACATGATGACCTTGCCATTCGCATTGCGGGCAGCACGGCCGGATATCTGGATCAGCGAGGTATCAGAGCGCAGGAAACCTTCCTTATCTGCATCGAGTATGGCGATGAGCGATACTTCCGGCATATCGAGGCCCTCGCGCAGCAGGTTGATGCCGACGAGCACGTCGAACTCTCCCGCCCGCAGGTCGTGGACGATCTCTGCGCGCTCGATTGTCGCGATATCCGAATGAAGATAGCGCACCTTTATCCCGGTTTCCTTCAGATAGTCGGTCAGATTTTCGGCCATGCGCTTCGTCAGCGTCGTCACGAGTACGCGCTCATCGCGCTCGATGCGCAGCTTGATCTCGCCGATGAGATCATCAATCTGCCCTTCGAGCGGCCGCACCTCGATCTCCGGATCAAGCAGTCCGGTCGGACGGATGACCTGCTGGGCCACCTGCTGGGCCTGCTCCAGCTCATACTTGCCCGGCGTTGCCGAGACGTATACGATCTGATTGATGCGCTGGGCGAACTCCTCGAACTTCAGCGGACGGTTGTCAAAAGCGCTGGGCAGGCGGAAGCCATTCTCGACCAGTGATACTTTGCGGCTGCGGTCGCCGGCATACATAGCCCGCAGCTGCGGCAGCGTAACATGACTCTCATCCATGAATATGAGGAAATCATCCGGGAAATAATCCATGAGCGTATACGGCGCCTCACCCGGAGCGCGATGCGTCAGGTGCCGCGAATAGTTCTCTATGCCGGAGCAGTAGCCGACCTCCTGCATCATCTCGAGGTCGTAGTTCGTGCGCTGTTCGAGACGCTGGGCCTCGAGCAGCTTGCCCTCGCTGCGCAGCTTTGCGAGCTGCTCCTCGAGCTCCTGCCGGATGCTCTGCATGGCTATCTTCATATCTTCATCAGCCGTCACATAGTGAGAGGCCGGGAATATCATGGCATGGACGCGCTCGCCGAATACCTCTCCCGTCGTCACATCATATTCGACGATGCGGTCGACTTCGTCGCCGAACAGTTCGATGCGCAGCGCCCGGTTGTTGTACCCCGCCGGGAAAACATCGATGGTATCGCCATGCACGCGGAAGCGTCCGCGCTCGAAAGCGATATCATTCCGCTCATAGCGGATGGAGACAAGCTTGTGCAGGATGTCCTCGCGCGCGATCTCCTGCCCTTTGTGCAGCGACAGAACCATCTCATGGTAGCTCTCCGGCGAACCCAGACCATAGATACAGGACACACTGGCCACGATGATGACATCACGCCGCTCGAACAGCGTGCAGGTCGCCGAGTGGCGCAGCTCATCGATCTCATCATTTATAGAGGCATCCTTGGCAATATAGGTATCCGTCGAAGCGATATATGCCTCCGGCTGGTAGAAATCATAGTAGCTCACGAAATAACCGACGTAGTTATCCGGAAAGAAGGCTTTGAACTCGCTGGCCAGCTGCGCAGCCAGCGTCTTGTTATGTGCAATGACCAGCGTCGGCTTCTGCACTTTCTCTATGACCTTGGCCATCGTGTACGTCTTGCCGGTGCCAGTAGCGCCCAGCAGCACCTGCGCACTCTGGCCGGCTTCGATACCGGCTGCGAGATCCGCGATTGCCTGAGGCTGGTCGCCCATCGGCTCGAACGGAGCCACTACGTGGAACGCATGCTCATTCTCCAGCGGCAGATTGTTCAGCTTCGGAACAGTAGCCATAATCTGTCTCATCCTCCTGATACATAGCAAAAGAACCGGCACCACTCCACTGGCCGACCGGTTCTTCGCTCAAAGATGTAAGGAAATGGGATACTGAGGGGGTAAGGCCCTCAGAGAAGAGATTGACAGATTCAGGGTAGTCCCAATACGAGATTGGCTGAGCCGACGGGATGAATCGGCTCTCATCTGTCAACACATATATTATAACATATGCAAAAGCAAAAAGAAAGCGTATTCCACGCTAAAAGTTAATTTTTTTTATTGTCGTACATTTCTACATTTATACCCCAGGCAGGCGTGCATACACCTAGGGTATAGCAAAATATGAACAACGGCGTTATAACGAGGAAATCCTGTCCACCGCTCTCAACGGGGCAGAATCGTTTACTAAGGGGCAACTATTGCGCATCTCCGCCTCGTTGAAACACCAATCAGTATATTTTGCCTGTGGCAAAATATGAACAACGGCGTTATAATAAGAATCGATATACTTTTAGAAGGAGTTTTCGCATGCAGAAAATAGCTATATATGGAAAAGGCGGCATAGGAAAGTCGACGGTCACGAGCAATCTGGCCGCCGCTCTGGCTGTATCTGGAAAACGCGTCATCCAGATCGGCTGCGACCCCAAAGCCGACTCCACGATCAACCTGCTGAACGGCCAGCCGCTGACCTCGGTCATGGGCTATATCCGCGAGCATGACCGGGAACCGGAATCACTGGATGAGATATCGCGAACCGGCTTCGGTGGCGTGCTCTGTATCGAGACCGGCGGCCCGACCCCGGGACTGGGCTGCGCAGGCCGCGGCATCATCGCCACGTTCGGCCTGCTGGAGGAGCTGGAGCTGTTCGAGACATTCAAGCCTGACGTCGTCCTGTATGATGTTCTCGGCGACGTCGTCTGCGGCGGCTTTGCCGCCCCGATACGCGAGGGCTATGCCGAGGACGTGCTCATCGTGACCTCCGGAGAAAAGATGGCTCTCTATGCCGCCAACAACATAGCGACAGCGGTAGAGAATTTCGCAGATCGTGGCTATGCCCGCCTACGCGGAGTGGTGCTGAACCGCCGCAACGTCCCTGACGAGGAGCAGAAAGTCACTGCTTTCGCTACTGAAAAGCACATCCCTGTAGTGGCAGATATCCCGCGCAGCGATGACATCAATATCGCCGAGGAAAAAGGTCAGACCGTCATCGAAGCCGACCGCTCGCTGCCTGTCAGCCAGCAATTCCTCGCTCTGGCAAAGACATTGCTGGAAACAAAGGCGGCCAGTAATGAAAAATAATGTCTACAGCATAACCGCAGCTGAACTGGCTGCCGGCCAGACAGAGGGACTGCCAGACGAGATGCGCACCGATACGCATCTCATATACAATTCCCCCGGTTCGCTGGATTTCAATTCACCGGGAGCCAGCGGATTCGGCGTGAAGCGCGCGGGGCTCGCGATACCGGGCAGCATCATGCTGCTCATATCCCCTGCCTGCTGCGGGCGCAATACAGCTGCGCTCTCCGGTCCCCGCTATGCGGATCGATGCGCCTATCTGGAGCTCGATGAAAACGATATCGTAACCGGGAAACATCTGGCCAAGATACCAGCTGCCGTGGCCGCCTTCGTTGCCAGCCGCCCGACGCCGCCCAGTGCCGTATCCCTGTGCATCACCTGTGTCGATGCCCTGCTCGGCACCGACATGGAGCGCGTCGCCCGCCGCTGCGTCGAGCGGGTGCATCTGCCGGTAATCCCTTGCTATATGTATGCCCTGACGCGCGAGAGCAATCTGCCGCCTATGGTTTACGTACGTGAATCGATTTACAAGCAGCTGCAGCCACGCCGCAAAGACAGCCGGGCGGCAAACATCCTGGGCTTTTTTACCGCGCTGGCCCCGGACTGCGAGCTTTTCGAGCTGCTGCGCAGCATTGGGATCAGGCATGTCCGCAGTCTCGCCGGTTGCCGCACCTATGCCGAGTTCGAGCAGCTCGCTGAGGCGAACTTCAACCTGGTCCTGACCGGCGAGGTCCGTTCCTCCGCCGCCTGGATGGAGCGCGAACTGCATATCCCGGCAATCGAGTTGAAACGCGTCTACAGCCTGGCTCAGGTAGACAACCAATATAAAGGTTTGGGGCACGTCCTCGGTACAGGATTCGCTACGGAGCGCTATCGCGCCGAGGCGGAACAAGCTATGATGGCTTTGTCCCATCTGCTGGCCAGTCGGGACCGGAAGCCACACCTGGCCGTCGGCAGCCAGCTCAATGCGGATCCGTTCGAGTTGTCCGCCAGCCTCATTGCCACTGGTCTGGATGTAGACGAGATATTCGGCATTCCGCAGCCAGAGGATTCTTTCTATATAAAAAAGATTGCTGCCGCCAGCCCGGCAACTCGCATATACACGGCTCTATCCCCCAGCATGCTGAATTTCGATCGCGAACACAGCGATATTACGCTGGCCATGGGCACGGATGCCATGTACTACCATCCCCGGGCCATCCCGCTGAGCTGGAATGATGGAGCCCAGCCCTTCGGCTACCAGGGAATCACGTTGCTGTATAAAAAGCTGCTGGAGGCATTGACCAATGACTGATACGCACATAAAAGGACTGCGGCTCTACCTGCCTCCCTTCGCCCCGGATACTTCGGGTGCGGCGAGCGTTGCGTTCCCGACCGGCGGGCTCTCGGTCATCATAGATGCCGGCGGCTGTGCGGGCAATATCTGCGGCTTCGATGAGCCCCGCTGGCAGACCGATACCTCGGCTGTCATGAGTGCCGGACTGCGCGATATGGATGCCATCATGGGACGCGACGACCGTCTGCTGGATAAGATTGAGCGCGCGCTGAGCCAGATAGCAGCCACCCATATCACCCTCATCAGCACGCCGGTCCCTGCCGTCATCGGCACCGATCTGCATGCATTGCGGCGACTGCTGACCAGGCGCTGCGGTCTGCCGGTGGCTATAGCAGCCAGCGATGGCACACATGCCTACGATCAGGGAGCTTCTCAAGCTTATCTGGGACTGCTGGAAGCTCTGCTGGAGCCGGACACCGCCAAGCTGCCTGCCAGTGTCGGTATCTGGGGGACCACGCCGCTCGATATCACACGCCCGGACGCAGATCAGTTGCGACACCAGCTGCGCATCAGCGGTTGCCAGCATGTCTTCCTCCATGGCCTGGACCATGGGGCGGAGCCATATAAAGCTGCTGCCGCCGTAGAGCGCAACATCGTCATCGCTCCCTCCGGTCTGGCGCCGGCCCGCTATCTGCAGCAGCACTATCATATCCCCTTTACCGTCTGCCATCCGCTGGCGGCACAGCAGCTGGAGACCATGCTGGCAACCACCACGGACGCCCTGCCTGCTACCGGACAGCGCGTACTGATCCTGCACCAGCAGATGGCTGCCAACGCTATGCGTCAGGCGATCCGGCAACGTCTGGGCCACGAGGCGCCGCAAATCAATTGTGCGACATTCTTCGCCCAGGATGAAACCTACTGCGAGCCTGGCGACGCAAAGTTCACGGAGGAATACGAATTCCCGGAATGGGTGGCTGAAAACGCTCCTGATCTCATAATAGCAGACAAGATTTACCAGCGCGCCCTCCCCTCCTGGCACGGCATTTTCCTTGATTACCCGCATTTCGCCGTATCCGGCGAGCGCTGAAGATACGAGAAAAGAGTTGATGGCATGATATTGCTCCACAGCAAAGTATACGGTATCGTACAGGGAGTGGGATTCCGCCCCTTCATCGCACGACTGGCCCAGAAATACGCCGTGAACGGCAGCGTCTGCAACAAAGGGCCCTATGTCGAGCTCTACATCGCAGGTGCCGAGTCAGACTGCAGAGCCCTGCTGGACGAGATGGAATCACAGCCGCCTGAGCGCGCCACCATATTGAAAGTCGATACCGATGTGCTGACGCCGGCTGACGAAGGCTATCAGACGTTCACCGATTTCCAGATCATCGACAGCGCCCGGGAGCGCGGAGCGATATTCGTCTCACCTGATATAGCGACCTGCGATAAATGCCGGGCCGAGCTCTACGATCCGCACAACCGCCGCTACCTGCATCCCTTCATAAACTGCACAGCCTGCGGACCGCGCCTGACCATCCTCGAAGCCATGCCCTACGACCGCGAGCGGACCAGCATGCGCGAATTCCCGATGTGCGAAGCCTGCCATACCGAGTATACGACGCCTGACGACCGCCGCTATGATGCCCAGCCGGTCTGCTGCAACGACTGCGGTCCCGAAGTATACCTGCTCGACGGATCCCTGCGCGGAAGTGCTGCCATCACGGCCATCCGCCAGGCCATCATCGACGGTCAGATCGTAGCGATAAAGGGCATCGGCGGCTTTCATCTGGCCTGCGATGCCAGCAATGACGCGGCCGTACGGCTGCTGCGCCAGCGCAAGAACCGGCCGACAAAGCCTTTCGCCATCATGATGCGCGATATGGCGGCAGTGCAGCGCGAATGCATCGTCGAGCCGGGACAGGCGGCCATGCTCACGGGACACCAAAAGCCCATACTGCTCCTGCATCGGCGCGATTCCCTTTCCCCGGATACAGACGCATCATCCCGGCGTCTGGCCGACAGCGTCGCGCCCGGCAATCCGCGCATCGGCGTCATGCTGCCCTATGCGCCGGTGCAAATGCTCCTGTTTGACTACCCTGACGGACTGAATGACCGCATGCCCGATATGCTGGTCATGACGAGCGGCAATCCGCACGGAGCGCCGATCTGCCGCGATGACGAGCAGGTCCGGTCCGCACTGGCCGGCCGCATCGCGGACATGGTATTGTCACATAACCGCCGCATACGCCTGCGGGCCGATGACACGGTGACCGACTGGTATCGCGGCGCCCCCTATATGATACGCCGCAGCCGCGGCTTCGCACCGCTGCCGGTCATGCTCTCCGGGGATTGGCACGGCCAGGTGCTCGGCATCGGCGGCGAGCTGAAGAACACCTTCTGCCTCGGCCATGACGATCTGCTCTATCCCTCGCCCTATGTCGGCGATATGAGCGATCTGCGCACCGTGCAGGCGCTGAAGGAGTCCATCCACCTCATGGCGGAGCTTCTCGAGATAAAGCCGGAACTCATAGCCTGCGACCTGCATCCCGGCTATATCACGACGCAGGTCGCCGAGTCACTCGAGCTGCCCCTGATGAAGGTACAGCATCACTACGCTCATATCCTGAGCTGCATGGCGGAAAATGACTACCCCGTCGAGGCTGAGCCCGTCATCGGCCTGAGCCTCGATGGGACCGGCTACGGACTCGATGGCACGATATGGGGTGGCGAGATACTGCTCTGCAGCTACACCGGGTTCCAACGTCTCGGCCATATCACGCCGTTCCCCCAGGCCGGCGGCGACAAAGCCTCCCGCGAAGGCTGGCGCATAGCCGCCGCGCAGATATACGCGCTGACTGCAGACAGAGAGCAGGCCACGGATATCATAAAGAAGCTCGCGCTCACGGATGAGCAGGGCTGCCGCGCCATCGCCTTCATGCTGGACAAGAACCTCAACACCATCACGAGCACGAGCATGGGACGCCTGTTCGACAGCATCAGCGCGGTTCTCGGCATACGCCGGGCCTCATCGTTCGAGGGGGAGGCCGCCAATTATCTCGAATTCGCTGCCGAAAAATACCTGCAGCAGCAGGGACATGCACCTGACGACTACGGCGAGCCATGGGAGCCGCCGACCCTGCCGGACTGGCTCCCCGCTGCTGCGGACTCTGCCCCCGGGACCGACCTCCCCACGGACAAACTTTTCCGCTATATACTTGAGCGTCAGCTGACGGGCTGCCCGGCCGGCGAATCCGCCTATATATTCCACTACGCCCTGGCCCGGATGCTGACGGCTGCCGCCGCATCTGCCAGCCAGAGCACCGGCAGTCATACCGTGGCCCTGTCCGGCGGCGTCTGGCAGAACCATCTGCTGCTGCAGCTGACGGAACCCATGCTGACCGCAGCCGGACTGAAGGTACTGCGTCACAGCCAGATCCCGCCTAACGATGGCGGTATCTGCCTCGGTCAGGCCGTAGCCGCCCTCTGCCGCCGGAACGGCATTTGCTGACATGTACACGATATAATATAAAAGGAGAGCAATTCATCATGTGTGTAGGACTTCCTGCCAAAGTTGTAAAAATACAGAATGGCACCGCGCTCGTCGATGCCTCGGGGGCTCGCCGCGAGGTATCCGCCGAACTGCTGGACGATGTGGATCCGGGCGACTACGTCATGGTCCATGCCGGCATCGCCATCGCCAAGATAGACGAAAATGACGACGACGAAACCGCCCGTCTCCTGGAAAATATATAACAAGGGTTTGATATCAATGACACCTGAACAGAAAGAAAAGCTGCAAAAAGCCAAAGACCTCATAACCTCGTATCGCGGTCCCCGCATACGCATCATGGAAGTCTGCGGCACGCACACCCATGAGATATTCCGCCTCGGCCTGCGCCAGCTGCTGCCGCCCGACATAACGCTCATATCCGGTCCCGGTTGCCCGGTCTGCGTCACCCCGACCACCTTCATCGATGAGGCGCTCTGGCTGGCCCTGGCTGCTGACGGTCCCCGGGCCACGATCTGCACCTTCGGCGATCTCATCCGCGTCCCCGGCACCACGGCCTCCCTGGCCACTGCCCGCGCAGAGGGCGCAAAAATTCAGATCGTATATACGCCGCTCGATGCCGCGGAGTATGCCCACGCCCATCCGGAAGAAACCGTCGTATTCCTCTCCGTCGGCTTCGAGACCACGGTTCCCTCGAGCTGCCTGGCTCTGCAGCGGGCTCAGGAATACGGCTGCACGAATTTCACGCTGCTCACAGCCAACAAGGTCATGCCGCCCGCCTATCGGGCCATGGCCTCGTCCTGTGACGCCTATCTCTACCCCGGCCACGTCTGCGCCATCACCGGCACGAGCATCCCGGAGCAGCTCGTCCACGATGGCATATCCGGCGTCGTGGCAGGCTTCACGGCCGCCGAGCTCCTGACGGCCATAGCCGTCATCGTGAAGCGGGTCCCACTCGGTCAGCCCTTCTTCGTCAACTGCTATCCGCGCGTCGTAAAGCCGGCTGGCAGCCCCAAAGCCATGGCGCTGATTGACAAATATATGCAGCCGGTCGATGCCGAGTGGCGCGGGCTCGGAATCATGCCGGCCAGCGGCCTCGCGCTGCGCCCCGATTATGCCGCCTTCGATGCCCGCAAGCGCTTCCGGATACCGCCGCTCGACGGCCATCCGAATCCCGCCTGCCGCTGCGGCGAGATACTACAGGGACGCTGCACGCCGCCCGAGTGCCCATTATTCGGCAAGACCTGCACGATCGAGCATCCGATCGGCGCCTGCATGGTCTCCCGCGAGGGAACATGCTCGGCTTTTTACCAATATGGCAATTACTGATGATAAATCGAGCCACGCTGCATTGCAGCACGGCTCAGGGAGAATCTTATGCTGAATGATAACGAAAAGGTGACGCTGGCCCATGGAGCCGGCGGAAAAAAGACATCGGAACTCATACACGATATATTCCAGAAACATCTCGGCAACCGCTATTTCACTGCTGATGACGCAGCCGTGCTCGAGCTGGACAGCCGGCACATCGCGGTCACGACGGATGGTTTCATCGTCAGCCCCTGGCAGTTCCCGGGCGGCAACATCGGCGAGCTCTGCATCTGCGGTACGGTCAACGACCTGTCCTGCATGGGGGCCAGGCCGAAATATCTGACCTGTGCCTTTCAGATCGAAGAAGGCACGCCGCTCCGCGACCTCGAGCTCATCGCCAGCTCGATGGCCGAGACGGCAGCCGCAGCCGGTGTCCACATCGTGGCCGGCGATACGAAAGTCGCGGGCAAAGGCCAGGTCGACCACTGCTTCATCACCACGACCGGCATCGGCGAACTGCAGCCCGGACTCTGCCCCAGCGGCAGCCGGGCCGCTGCCGGTGATGCCGTCATCGTCACCGGCGATGTCGGCCGCCACGGCTGTGCCATACTGCTGGCCCGTGGCGACTACGGCATAGATGCCGCGGTCACCAGCGATGCGGCCCCGCTCTGGAGCATCGTCGAGCCTCTGACGAAGATTGCCGCCCCTGAAGACCTGCACACGATGCGCGACGCCACGCGCGGCGGTGTCGGCACCGTCCTCTATGAGATCGCCGGCGAGAGCGGTGTCGGCATCGAGTTGAACAGTGCCGCCATCCCCGTAGATCCGGCTGTACGCGGCACCTGCGATATGCTCGGTCTCGAGCCGCTGTATCTGGCCTGCGAGGGCCGGCTCGTCATATTCACTCCTGCGGAACGCGCCGACGAAGTACTGGCTGTCATCCGTCAGACGGAGCAGGGCCGGGGTGCGGCGCGCATCGGCACGGTCGTCAGCGATCACCCCGGCAAGGTGACAATCAACACCGTGCTGGGCACACAGACGATATTGCCGGCTCCGGGCGGCGAACTGCTGCCCCGTATCTGCTGAGAAGGATTTCATCATGTTACTGCAAATACACGGGGAACCCAGCCCGGCTTCCCGCCATATAAAAGATATAACGGGGCCGGCGTTCTTCCCCCATTCGCTCGAATACTCCGTACCGGCCCGCGGGACCTGGAACATCGTCCATACCGGCATGCTCGTACCGGAATCACACCATATATACATATGTGCTTCGGGCTGTCTCCGTGGCGTCGTCCTGACGGCAGCCGAGATGGGCGCTGACTACCGGCGGCGATTCTCTACCATCGAATTGAAAAGCAAGGACCTCGTCAATACCGATAACGAGCAGCTCATCATCGACGGCATCACGGATATCTTGAATAATCTCGACTACACGCCGCGGTCAGTATTCGTATTTCCGGCCTGCGTCCACCACTTTCTGGGATGCAATCTGCGCTATGTCTACCGCGAGCTGCAGCGCCGCTTTCCCGGCCTGGACTTCGCCGAGTGCTTCATGGACCCCGTCTGTCAGACGAATCCGCGCAACCTGACGCCGGAGGACCGGCTTCGCCGTGCCATCACGCGGCTCTGGGACATCGGGACCATTGAGCCGCGTACGCTTACGCTGTTCAATAGCAACTTCCCCATGGCTGCGTCATCACCTGTCTACGAGATCGCCCGCGCTGCCGGCTGGCAGATCCATGACGCAGCAGCCTGCCAGAGCTATGACGATTTCCGCGCCCTCGGACATGCTGCCGTATTCGCCTATACCAGCCCGATGGGACACCGGGCCGCCCGGGATCTCGGACGCCGCACCGGCCGTCCGGTCATCTACCTGCCCCAGCAGTGGCGCGCTCCTGAGACGACGGCCAGCATCCGACAGCTGCTCACCGCCATGGACCTGACCGCTGCCTCGATGCCGGACACCATGCTGGCCCGCCATCGTGAGGACGCTGCCTCCGGACTGGCCGCGCTGAAAGCCGAAATCGGCTCGCTCCCCATAGCCATAGATTATACTTTCACTCACTGCCTGTTCAGTATGGCCCGGGCTCTCGTCGAGGCCGGACTGAACGTCGTACGCCTCTATGCCGACGCCTGCCTGCCCGAAGAGGCTGAGGATTTCCAATGGCTGCAGCAGCACTGCCCGGATCTGGAGATATATTCTGCCAAGCAGGCCGATATGCGCTTTGCTGTCGATGCGGATGCACTCGCAGCCGCCCGTTCACCTCATCCGCCCCGGCGCATATTGGCGCTCGGGCAAAAAGCCGCCTACTACACGGCCAGTCCTTATTTCGTCAATGTCATAGAGTCCGGCGGTGAATTCGGCCTGACGGGTCTGGCTGTACTGGCCCGGGATATGCGGCAGGCGAGCCGCACGCCCAAGAATCTCGAAAAAACGATCAGCCCGAAAGGCTGGAGAGGACCGTGTGAGCTATGTCTAAAAAAAATGACCGGACAGCAGCGCCGCATATGCATACGGCGCAGACTGCCCATATCATCAGTACTTACTCCGCCGACAATTTCGGCGTCTGCTCAGCGCTCTACGAGCTCGGCGGCATGGTCGTCATCCACGACCCCTCCGGCTGCAACTCCACCTATACGACACATGATGAGCCGCGCTGGTTCACGAAACCCAGCCTGTTCTACATCTCCGCCCTGACGGAACAGGATGCCATCATCGGCAACGACCAGCGCATCATCGACGATATCACCGACGCCGCACGTCGGCAGCATCCGCGCTTCATCTGCATCATCCCCTCACAGATCGCCTTCCTGATCGGTACCGATATGAGTGCGATCGCCAAAGTCATCCAGAAAAAGACCGGTATACGCACGTTCACCCTGCCGACCAGCAACATGACCTACTATGAGCGCGGCATAAACCTGGCCCTGAGCTGCCTTGCCGGCTGGTTCACGGATATGCATCCAACCGGCCTGCCGACGAACGACCATCTCGTGAACCTGCTCGGCATCACCCCGCTCGACTACTCAGTGAATGGCAGTCTCGAGTCTATGCGCCGCTATTTTGCCGGACGTGGTATGACCACCGCCAGCTGGACGCTCGACACGAGCTGGGAAACTATCATGGAGCCGGATACGGCCGCGCGCGAAAACATCGTCCTGTCCTACGGCGGGCTCGGAGCTGCTCACATACTGGCAGATGCGCTCCATATCCCCTACCGTGTCGGCGTCCCCATAGGCGGACAGTTCATCGATGTCGGGAAGGCCTGTGCCGCATCATGTCCCTCAGCTGCCTCGACCGGACCAGCTGAGACGCCCGAAAACTTCATAATCGGCGAGACCATCTATGCCCAGGCTCTGGCCCTTGCCCTGGAGGGCTCTGGCCGCGGCCACTTCCGCGTCATCATCCCGATGGAATCAGACGCCGAGATCCAGCTGCCGGACTCCATCAATGCTACGGACGAGAAAGACCTGCAGCCTCTGCTGGAAACCGCCGGCACCGTCATCGCCGACCCGCTTTACGAACCGATCACCCAGGGCTGCGAGCACTTCATCCCCCTGCCGCACGAGGCTTTCAGCGGCCGCCTCTACCGCGCCCAGATTCCCGACCTCATCTCCCCCAAGGGCTATCAGGAATTCCTGGAGAGACTGCAAGTATGAAGCCGTCCCCTCAGGGGAAGGCTAAAAAAAACGGAACTGTTTTCACAGTTCCGTTTTTTTGCGTCCCTTTACAGCGGCCGGCGATATTGGTAGATCCTGGTTGTGTTCCCCTCGGGAAGGGCATTCTCCTCTTCCCTTTCGCGCTCATTGCGCTCGCGGAGATGCACATCGAGCCTGATCGGCTCATTCCTCACCGCGCTGGCCTCTTTGGCCGCCTCGCTGTTGGCCCGGCGTATACGTTTCTCCAGGCCCCTGTCGATATCCTGCTGTACCTTTTTCTGGATGTCCTTCTCTTTCATCAACAGCTCGAGCATATTAATCTGCTTTAAGAAATCCTTCAAATATCCGGCCCGGCGGGCCCGCCGCATCTTCACTGCCAGCAGTACCACCGCCTGATCCTGCAGCTCGATCAGGCTGCCACTATCTATCGTCTTAGGATCTATATCATTAGCAAAATCTATACGCTCAAGATACTCCCGCAAGCGGCCGCGATTATAAGCCAGCTGCATGCGTTCCTGCAGCCTTATGACCGCGCGGGCCATTATGCCATCCAGCCTTTCGTCAAAATTTATGTGTCTCATGGACCTATCACTCCGTAAAAAGTATTATGCCCACACCACTACACGCATCATACTAATTGCTGACATTGCATATCTTGCATATTCATTTACGATTTTACATTACTAATATTTATTCTTCAGCTGCTAACGATATTCCTGCTTTTATGAAATAAATTTATTGCTTTGTATCACTTTTTTTGCTTACGAAACGATGGCTTTTTTCTCCCCGCGCCTTCAGCGTGACGATGAACGTCGTTCCCTGGCCGAGCTCGCTCTCGATATCGATCTTGCCATGATGGAGCTCCACGATCTCCTGCGCGATGGCCAGCCCCAGGCCATTACCGCCCATTTCGCGCGAGCGCGCTTTATCGACGCGGTAAAAACGATCGAATATTTTGTCCTGATCCTCTTTGGCGATGCCGATACCGGTATCCTGTACGGCGAACCGCACATAGCCGCTATCGCATGGACGGTAGCCTACGCTCACCTTGCCGCCCTCCTGCGTGTACTTCACGGCATTATCGACCAGTATCAGCACGAGCTGCCGTATCTTTTGCTCATCGCCCTGCATATAGAGCTTCGGCAGATTGCTGATGGCGATATCGATGGATTTTTTCTCCGCCAGCGGTTGCATGATCCGCGCCGTCTGCTCGATGACCTCGGTCATATCGAACCGCGTCATTTTCAATTTCAACGCCTTATTGTCGCTGCGGGCCACGACGAGCAGATCGCTGACGAGCTTCGTCATCTTCTTGACCTCGTCGCGCAGATCAGCGATGACCTGTTTCAGGAACGGCGACTGGATGGACGGATCGTTATCGAGCAGATCCACGCTGGCCATGACGACCGCCAGCGGTGTCCGCAGCTCATGAGAGGCATCGGCCGCGAACTGGCGCTGTTTCTCATACGCCTCGCGCAACGGTATCATCGCGCGCCTCGAGAGCAGATGTCCCACGAAAGCCGCTATCATAAGTGCCAGAAGACCGACGAACGCCAGGGCATACGTAGCCTTTTCCATACCGTTGTACATGGCGGTAACATCTTTACCGACATAGACCGTCTGCAGCGGACTGGACCCGACGACCGTTTTCGAGGTCATCATGATTTCCGTCTTATGTCCCTTTTCATCGAGCTTCGTAAATACGGTGACATCACCCTCCGTCGTACTCCACGAGTCAATGACATCGAGGATGAACGGCTCGATGCGGAACGAGGCCCGGGCGAAGTTCAGCAACCGGCCATCACTGTCGAACACATAGAAAAAAAGTCGGTCGCTCGTCCCTTTATAGGCCATGCTGTCATCGATGGTCAGCTCTGGATGCTGATAATAATAGCTCTCCGCATCAGCGACATTGCGCGCGGTATCGACGAGCTCCCGAGCCTGCTCCGAGGTCAGCGCCCACGCCATCGTCTGATGCACGAGGAATATGAGCACTCCGAGGAAGGCCATCATGACTATTGAATACAGCAGCGTCAGCCTTCTGCGGCTGCGCATGAATATACTGTTGTTCCCCGCCATCTTCATTCCCAACTTCCATAATCCGGCTGCAGACGCATCGTCCCGCCGCTTTACTTATTTCTCCTGATTATCGGCCACGAGCTTGTAGCCGACACCACGCACCGTCTTTATGATCGTATGGCCTTTGCCCAGATCAAGCTTTTTGCGCAGCAGCTTCATATACGAATCGATATTGTTCGAGCTGACATCCGCCTCGAGACCCCAGATGCGGTCGAGTATGATCTCGCGCGGCACGACGATGCCGATATTCTGTGCCAGCAGATCGAAAAGCTGGAACTCGCGCGGCGACAACTGGATGACCTCCGAGCCCTTCTTCAGTACCTTCGCTGTGCGGTTCAACGTGAACTCGCCGACCTCGACGATGTCCTGCTGGATCTTCTGCGTCGTGCGGCGTCCCAGCGCCCGCAGCCGCGCCAGCAGCTCGGCGAACTCGAACGGTTTCACGAGATAGTCATCCGCTCCGGCATCAAGTCCGGTAACGCGATCCTCGATCGAGTCGCGGGCTGTCAGCATGAGTATGGCCCGCTCATAGCCATCCTGGCGCAGACGCTGACAAGCACTGATGCCTGTCTCTCCGGGCATCATCCAATCGAGTACCAGTATGTCGTACTCGGTGTACGTCGCATATTCATAGATATCACTGCCGTTCGTCACCCACTCGACCTGTATCTGATTCTGTTCCAGCATGTACTTGATAAGCTTGCCGAGCCTTTTATCATCCTCTGCCAGCAAAACACGCATGGTATACCTCCTCTGATTTTGACACGCTCCGCGGCCAGTTCCAGAGTCTTCCCCTCTGAATTCAGCCCGAGGACGTCGCTTTTCATTTTACCATACTTACATTATACACCCACTCGGCTAGTAAGAAATGTCTCTCGCTATGGAAAAATCTTGCCATGAACGCTATAATGATAGTATCTCTACTCAAAGAACAGAAAGGAATTTCATCGTTTATGAACGTTTCTTGGTGGAAGATATCTTTGCTTTCTGTAATTATCATGGCGGCTGCCGTCGTTGTCGCCGGGCTGACCTCTATAACGACTGCAAACCAAGACCGCGTCATTATGGGCGTACAGTCTGATGGCACTACCATAGCCGGTATGACGTATGACGAAGTGCGCAGCTACTACGCAAAAACTGCACACGGCAAGCTGTCTCGCCCAGCCGTCGTGGCCAGCTGCGACAATAAGACCTGGAAAATAAATCCGCAGGATATCAATCTGCAGGCTGATGTAGAACAGGCAGCCCGGGCAGCCTACAGCATCGGCCGCGATGGCAGTCCTATCGCGAATATCATCACCCAGCTCCGCATCGCCATCACCGGTACCAACGTCCCTCTGACCGGCACTTACGACGAGGATAAGCTCCAGGTTGCGCTGGCACAGATCAAAGGCCAGATTGAGCGTAACCCCGTCAATGCTGCCATCCAGCTGCAGCCAGGCGGTACATTCAAGCGCAGTCCGGCGGTCATCGGCCGGACCATCGATATGCAACCAGTAGCGGAGTCCCTGGCCCCGAAGCTACAGGCTCTGCAGCTGACCGTACAGGCCGAACTGACCCCGACTGATACCGCGCCTGCTATCGTAGACAGCGACCTGAGCGCCATCGACACCGTGCTGGGCTCCTACACCACCCAGTATGCTCCCGGCGACCGCGGTGACAACATAACCCTGGCTGCCAATCATCTGCAGGGCGTGCTCGTCCGCAGCCAGGCTACGTTCTCTTTCAATGACACGGTAGGACCGCGCAGCCGGGCCAACGGCTTCAAGGATGCCGGCGTCATCATCGACGGCAAGCATGCCATCGATTCGGGCGGCGGCGTCTGCCAGGTCAGCTCCACGCTTTACAATGCTATCCTGCTGGCGGGGCTCACCTCTGTCGAGCGTCAGGCACATTTCTTCCCGTCTGCTTATTGCCCGCCCGGCCGCGACGCCACGGTCGCCGACAACCTGATCGATTTCAAATTCCGCAACCAGCTCCCCCATCCGGTCTGCCTGCAGGTATCAAACACGGGAAGCAGTCTGACGATATACGTGCTGGGTACGAGAGCCGACCTCGGCGGCGACACACTGAGCCTCGAAAACACGGGCAGCCGTCAGTCCCCCTCCATCTATCGCCTCTGGCTGCAGAACGGCACTGTCATCGAACGCGAGTTCCTGCATACCGACCACTACGAGGCCTGAGGAGGTTATCATGCGTCTGATCGGCATAATAGCTGAATACAATCCCTTCCACAACGGCCATGCCTATCAAATCCGCCAGTTGCGCGAGGCCTGTCCCGATGCCGGGATCATCGTCGTCATGAGCGGCGCCATTACTCAGCGCGGTACCATAGCCATCATGGATCAATGGCAGCGGGCCCGACTCGCTGTCACTCCGCCTGCCGGCTGCGACCTTGTCTTCGAGCTGCCGCTGCTGTTCGCCTGCCGCAGTGCCCAGTACTTTGCCGATGGCGGCGTGGCGCTGCTGACGCGGCTCGGCTGCACCGACATTGCCTTCGGTGCCGAATGCGGCGACTTGGAGCAGCTGCAGCGGGCAGCGACAACCGCTGACACGGCAGCTGTTCAGACGATCCTGCACGATTACCTGCAAGCCGGTGCCAGCTACGCCTCCGCTCTCACCGCCGCAACCGCCCGTCAGGCTGGCCTGCCGTCGGAGCTGCTGCAAGAGCCGAACAACATCCTTGCCATCGAATACCTGCGGGCCATCAGGCGCCAAGGCTCCTCGCTGAAGCCCCACCTCATCCAGCGCCAAGGCCGTGCCTATCACGATTTAGAGCTGACACCCTTGGCCAGCGCCGCAGCCATACGTTCCGAGCTAATGACCGGTACTTCGGATTGGAATCAGCTGGCGTCTGCGGTCCCGCCGCACGTCCTGAACGCCCTGCAGCAGGCGCAGGCTTCTCTGCCTGATATGACGCAGCTGCTGCCAGCCATAAAGCTGCTGCTCGCGCGCACCGATTCCGCCGCACTGCAAGCCATATACGGCCTGCACACCCGTGAAGGCCTCGAGAACCGCCTGCGCACCGCAGCCAGGACGGCTGCTACCTTCGAAGGACTGGTACATGCCGCCTGCAGCCCCCGCCATACCGCCAGCCACATCCGCCGCCTGCTCATCTACCTGCTGCTCGATTTGACCGCTGAAACCGTCGCTGAGCTGACGGCCCATGGACCGCAATACGCCCGCCTGCTGGCCGCCAGCTCCCATGGGAAACAGCTGCTGCACGAGCTGAAGCGCGTCTCATCCATCCCGCTCATCACCAAGCTCACGCACTATCTGCAACAGCCCCTTTTCTACGCTCCGGCTGCCCGGCGCACGCCCCTGCAGGAAAGCCTGCGCTACGACGTCCTGGCCGCCGAACTGGCCGCCCTGACCAGTACCACGCCCCCCGTCTCCGAATTCCAACGAAGTCCGATTTTCCTATGATACCGGTAACAGACTACAATAATCCCCTTGGCCCAGACATCAGCTGTCCAGCCAAGGGGATTATCATTTCACCTAATGTCTATCAGTCAGGATAAAGCAGCGCCAGGCATGGTTCCGGAATGGAGAATAGCGGAATGGAGGAACCATGTCTGGCGCGGTACTGCATGCTCAGCACATTTCGTTACAGCCCCATCACGACTGCTCTTCGAACTGATCCTTGCCTACGCCGCACAGCGGGCAGACGAAATCATCCGGCAGATCCTCGAACGGAACGCCTGGTTCCAGCCCGTAATCCGGATCACCTTTCGCCTCGTCATATACCCAACCGCATACAGAGCAAACCCATACCTTCATGTGTCTTACCTCCTAAAATTCATATTCGCACCAGCCTGTTGCTGACACAATCGATTGCTGAAAAGCAGCAATCCTACACTATGATTTCTATATTCTCGCTCGGACCGCATATTCCTGCCGACCGAAGTCCGGCAGAAATAATTTTTTTTGTTGGTTTCAGCCTTAGTGGCTGCGTCTGGTCGCGAGTACCTTCTTGATATCACTGACTACCTCATAGGGGATGCTCAGATTGCCGGCGCCGCAGCCCAGCTCGACGCCCCGCCGGTTCAGTCCGTGATAATCAGTGCCGCCCGTAGCCAGCAGCTTATACTTATCTATCATGTAGCTCGCAAAGGCCGCATCATCCGCTGTATAGTTCGTATAGTATCGTTCCATGCCATCGAGGCCCAGGGCATGCAGGCGCAATATAGCCTGCTCCTGCTCTTTTCTCGTATCGAGCCATTTCAGTCCGATTTCTTTGTGGAAGTGCGCCAGCGAAGTGACGCCGCCTGCCTCATTGATCAGCGGCAGCGCTTCCTCTGCCGTTATGCTGTAGTTCAATCCCAGCTCTACGGCCGCCGGATCGAGGTACTCATCCCAGAGGGCCTGTACCCGGTCGCGGATGTGCAGCGATACGAGATAGCGCATGATCGCATAGCGGTCCAAAATGCCGTTATGAGCATACGGCAGGACTTTCTCCACTGATATGTCGACGCCCTTGTCCTTTATGAAATCGATGAGCTCAGGTATAGAGCCTTCCTTTATCGCCCTGACCTTGCGATAGATGGCTTTGAACGACGGATGCTCGGGATCGAAGCCCAGACATATGATATGCAGTTTGTGTCCCTGATACTCGACGGTCAGCTCGATGCCATTCAGAAATTCGATGCCGACTTTAGCCGCTGCCTTCCGTGCTTCCTCGATGCCGGATATGGAGTCATGGTCGGTCAGCGCGAACGCCTTGAGTCCGAGGCTTTTGGCTTTCACAGCCAGCTCGGCTGGCGTGTCGCTCCCATCCGATACGATAGAATGTGTATGCAGATCTACTTCTCCCATTTGATGATCCTCTTTCCTAATACCCTGTATCGCAGTTGCCTGATCAGCGCTCATGCGCCGCCACCATTTTTCAGGGCCGCCTCCGTCGCGAAATAATCGTACACGGCCTGCGCGGCCGGTGCCGTCATACCTGGCACCTGGCATAGCTCTTCGAGCGTAGCGGCCTTTATCTTGTTCAGGCTGCCAAAATGGTTCCAGAGCTTCTGACGCCTTTTCGGCCCGATACCGACGATGTTGTCCAGCACCGAAGTCAGATTGCGCTTGCCACGCAGCTTGCGATGATATGTAATCGCGAACCGGTGTGCCTCATCGCGGATGCGCTGTATGAGATAGAGCGCCTGGCTGTGGCGCGGCAGCACGACCGGCTCGGGATTCCCCTCGGTGAATACGAGCTCGAACTGCTTGGCGAGGCCGACGACCGGTACATCCTTATGTCCGCCCGCATTGCGGATGATATCGAGCGCTGACGAGAGCTGGCCTTTGCCGCCATCGATGACGATAAGGTCCGGCAGTTCTTCCTCCGGCAGGCCGACATAGCGCCGCGTCGTGACCTCGCGCATCGACAGAAAGTCATCCGGCTTGCCTTCGGTGCTGTTGATCTTGAACCGGCGATAGTCATCTTTCTTCGGCAGGCCGTCCTCGAATACGACCATCGACGCAACTGTCTCCGCGCCCTGGATATGCGATATATCGAAGCATTCCATGCGCCGCGGCGGCTTCGCGAGACCGAGATAGCGCCCAAGCTCGCGGACAGCGCCCAAAGTCTGCTCATCAGCGGCTTTCAGGCGGGCAGCCTCATCGGACAGATATTTGGCGGCGTTGCCCATCGCCATGACGACGATGTCATGCTTCGTGCCCCGCTGCGGCGTCAGCAGGTGTACCTTGGCTCCGTTCTTGCGCTCCGTCAGCCAGTTCTCAATGAGCTCCTGCTCGTCGGCAGGCAGCTCGAACGGCAGCAGTACCTCATGCGGTATGAACGTGGCCCGGTTGTAGTACTGCTGCAGGAAAGCTGCCAGCACTGCGGCATCTGACTCCTCATCGCTGCCACGCAGCATGAAATGCTCGCGCCCTATCATCTTGCCATTGCGGATGAAGAAGACCTGCGTGCATACGCCGAGCTCGGACCGGGCGATGCCGATCGCATCCTGGTCGCCCTTCGCCGTGACGATGTTCTGCTTCTCGGCCACTTTCTGCACAGCCCGCAGCTGATCGCGCAGCCGGGCGGCCAGCTCGAAATGATAGCCGGCCGCCGCAGCCTCCATGCGATAGTTCAGCTCGCGCTCGACATCATCCGTCCGGCCCTCGAGATAGAGCAGGATGGCCTTTATCATATACGCATATTCGTCCTTATCCACCTTGCCGGCACAGGGCGCGAGACAGCGCTTGATATGGTACTCGATGCAGGGCCGGTCCTGCAGGCGCTTGCAGGTGCGCACCGGGAACAGCCGATGCAGCAGCTTCAGGCTCTGATGCAGCGCAGTGACATCCGTATAGGGTCCGAAATAGCGGGCGCCGTCTTTCAATACGCGGCGCGTGATATAGACACGCGGGTATTCTTCCTGCAGCGTCACTTTGACGTAGGGATATGTCTTGTCATCCTTGAGGCTTATATTATAGTGCGGACGATGCTTCTTTATGAGATTGCATTCCAGGATCAGGGCCTCGATCTCGGACCCCGTCATGATGATCTCGAAGTCCGCCACATGCGATACCATGGCCCTGACCTTCGGCGAATGGTTGCGGTTCGACTGGAAATACTGGCGTACGCGATTCTTCAGCACGACGGCCTTGCCCACGTATATGATATTCCCCGCCGCATTCTTCATGATATATACGCCCGGACTATCCGGCAGCAGCTTGAGCTTTTCCTCTACAATCTCAGTCATAAACATCCCTTATCCCCGGGCCGCACCGGCTATTTCGCGGCACGGCACAGTTCTACATACTTTCTTACCTGCTGGTCCCGTATCCATTTGCCGATAGCGGCTCCTTCTAGGCCGGCCGGAGCATCCTTGCCGCTGACACTCTTCAGCACCGGCAGTATCTCCGCTGCCTGCGCCAGATAAGACGGCAGTCCATGGCTGTCCGCCCGGATAACGGCCTGATATTCAGCAATCGTCATCACTGACTTATCCAGTGCCAGCAGCAGGTCAACGATTTTCTGCGATTTATGCAATCGCGGAGTGCGCATGTGCTCACGGATGGTGAAACGTGCGGCTGCCAGCCAGTCATGAGGCAGCGTCATGCGGCGGTTCCAGGCCTCGAGCACGTCGAGCCCCTTCACCTCATGACCATAGTGATGCGGCAGCATCTCGGGCGGCGTCACCCCCTTGCCCAGATCATGAGCCAGCCCCGCGAAGCGGGCCCGCAGCGAGTCCGTCTCGGCCGCTACCTCATCGAGAACGAGCATGGTATGGTTGAACACGTCGCCCTCCGGATGGAAGGCCACCGGCTGCGTCTTGCCGATCAGCGCATAGAGCTCCGGAAATATCGTCTCGAGCAGCCCCGCCCGCTGCAGGGCCAGGAAGAACAGCGACGGCCGCGGCGAGGCCAGGGCCAGACGCAGCTCGTTCATGATCCGTTCGGACGGTTCGCCGGCCAGATCAGGTTTCACGGCCCGCATGAGCTTATAGGTACCTTCCTCGATCGTGAATCCGAACTGCGCCGCCTGACGTGCGGCCCGCAACGCGCGGACCGGGTCATCGAGGAAATGCTGCGATACGGCCCGGATGCGCTGCGCCTTTATATCAGCTACCCCACCATACAAGTCTATTATAGCAGGCCGGGCAACATCCGCCGGCAACTCTATGGCCAGCGCATTCATCGTTGTATCACGCCGGAACAAATCTTCCTCAAGTGTGACCGAAGGATCGAATTCGACGGCGAAGCCACGATAGCCGGGGCCGGTCTTGCGCTCGCGGCGGGCGAAAGCGACTTCGCTCGGCTCCCTGTCATAGCCGTTGGCTATGGCCAATCGAAAGACAGGGAAACTGCCACCCACTTTGAACGCATCGGGAAATAGCGCACGAAACTGTGCCTCGTCGACCCCCGTTATCATGTAGTCCTTATCTTTCGGACGGACGCCTCGCACGAGGTCGCGAACCCAGCCGCCCACAACATAAACATGCGCGCCTGCATTACGCAGACGCGCCACAAATACATTTTCTTCCATTCATCGTTACCCGAGAGGATCGTTCACTATATAAGCACCACGTGTATCAAGATGCGGTTTGAGAATAGCTGCCTTCACATCATGACGGACGAAAGCGGTGCGCATGGCCTCTCCTACACGCTCGGCATTGTCGCGCTCCTCATCAATGAACGCTATGATGCTGGGGCCGGCACCGGAAAGGCATGCGCCGACCGCGCCAGCTTTCCTGGCCGCCTCGAATACATCATACATACCCGGTATGAGTTCGGCACGGAACGGCTGATGAAGCTTGTCATCAAAGACATTCTTCAGGAAGCGTACATTGCCGCGGCACAGAGCCGCTACCATCATCGAGGCCCGGCCGATATTGTAAATGGCATCAGACATCTTCACCATCTTGGGCAGGACCGAGCGTGCCTCACGCGTAGGCAGCGGGAAATCAGGCACAGCAACGACGAACTGCAGATTGCATTTCGGGCGGAAGGCAAAGCACTCCACGCCCAAATCGTTTACGGTGCTTATCGTGAACCCACCATAGATAGCCGGAGCTACGTTATCCGGATGTCCCTCAATCTCGGTGGCTATCTGCAGCAGTTCTTTGCGATCGTACGGATTGCCGATGATGGTATTGGCCGCTTTCAGGCCGGCCACGATTGCCGTAGCCGAGCTGCCCAGGCCGCGCGACATTGGGCCCTGATTATCCATCGTTATCACAGCACCCTGATACAAGTTATCCATGCCGGCCTTTTCCAGCAGGACCTTGATTGAGCGCCAGACGATGTTGCGCTCATCCGTAGGTATGTACTTCGCGCCCTCGCCGGTCAATGTGATGTCGAGACCCGGCTCCGGCTTCAGTTCCAGCTCCAACGTGCTGTAAATATCGAGCGCCAGTCCTATACAGTCAAAGCCTGGGCCACAGTTGGCACTCGTAGCAGGCACTCTGACTTTTATCTTCATTGCTCTTTTCCCCCTGATCATCGTGACTCCTAAGAGCAGCTCGGAGTCAATCTCATTCATTCTCGACACGGATGACATTCCGTATCTTATCAACAACATCCAAATTGCCAAACGCTTCCAAAGCCGTCTGAATCTTGGCATGCGTCACTCGGTGCGTGATGGCTACGATTTCAGCGCGGGCCTCTGCATCGCGGTGCGTCTGTATGACGGATTTCAGACTGACATCAGCCTTGCCGAATGTCGTGGCTATGGCTCCCAGCACGCCAGGCTTATCCTCGACAAGCAGCCGGATATAGTAGCAGGAACTTGTCTTTTCCAGCGGGCATATCGGTTTATGCTCATAGCAGGTGCAGCGCACCCGGCCGTAGGTGGATTTCATGATATCCCGCGCCACATCTATGACGTCGGCTACGACAGCCGAAGCTGTCGGCAGACTGCCTGCCCCCTGGCCGTAGAACATGGCATCGCCGATGGCATTGCCATGTACGAATATCGCGTTATAGACGCCATTGACCGAGGCCAGCGGATGGCTTTCCGGCAGGAATACGGGATGGACGCGCACATCGATGCCATCGCGTTCCGAGTCCTTGCCGATAGCCAGCAGTTTCACGACATAGCCCAGATCACGGGCATATTTGATATCCTCCGGCGTGATATTCGTGATACCTTCGACGGATACATTCTTGAGCTGCACGCGCGTGTTGAACGCGATAGACGCCAGTATGGCCAGCTTTCGGGCTGCGTCGAGGCCATCCACATCTGCTGACGGATCCGCCTCAGCATAGCCTTTCTCCTGAGCCTCATGCAGTACCGTACTATAGTCCGCTCCATGCAGACTCATCTGCGTCAGCATGTAGTTCGTGGTACCATTCACTATACCCATTATCTCGGTTATGCGGTTCGCTGTCAAGCACTGCTTCAGCGGTGTGATGATCGGGATGCCGCCACCGACACTGGCCTCGAACTGGAAATCGACATCGTTTTTCTCGGCTGCATCGAAGAGCTCATGGCCGAATTCAGCCACGACATCCTTGTTCGCCGTCACGACACTCTTGCCGGCGGCCATGGCCTGCAGCATATACGTCCGGGCCGGCTCTTTGCCCCCCATCAGTTCTATGACTACTTTTATTTCGTCGTCGGCCAGGATCTCTTCGTAGTTGTCCGTTATGTTCAGCCCCTGCAGAAAGGGCCGTTTCTTACTGAGATTGTGCACGAGGACGGTCTTCAGTTCTATGGGGGCACCAACGCGTTCGGTAATCTCCTTGGCATTCATCTTGAGTACCTCGACGACGCCCGAGCCAACGGTCCCTGCACCTAATAGAGCTGCCTTTATCTTTCTGGTCATTCAGCGCCTCCTGCCTTTCTCAAGCCTGTCCCAGAACTTCGAGACGTTTCACGCCATCTACCATGCGCAGCTTGTCCAGCAGTGCCTCGAGATCGATCGTCAGATTAGCCGTCTCTATGGAGACTGTCGCATTAGCTACTCCCTGCAGCGGTATGCCCTGATTGATCGTCAGCACCGAGCCGGAATCCTGCGATATCGTATTCAGCACGCTCGACAGCACACCCTTCTTATGCTCGAGCAGGAAAGTCAGCGTGACGATCTTATCCCGACTGGCTTCGTAGAAAGGAAACACATAATCTTTGTACTTGTAATAAGCCGACCGCGATAAATCCATGCGCTCCACGGCCTCGTTTATGGTACGAGCTTCGCCGCGCTTCAGCATTTCTTTTACCTTTATGGTTTTCTTTATGGCCTCTGGCAGTATTTCCTCTCGTACGAGAAAGAAGCCACTCTTAGCTTTATCACTCATTTGTTGCGCCTCCGATGGATATAATTCTACTCACAAAAGATAGTATACCATAAATGTTTACCTGTATACAACATCTTTTCACAATTTTATTCATCAATGGTGCATTTTTATGTTTTTTGTTAAGTTTTACCGGAACATATCCGCTCTATTACTCATGATGTCCAGCCTTGATCTTATTCTCGGTTCCATTCAGCAGCCGTACGATATTCGCATGATGGCGGATGATGATCAGCAGGGCCGCTATGAGGCCGAATACGAGGTACTCGGTCGGCGCCGCAAAGAAATAGGCCAGTATGGGCACCAGGGCGGCAGCGACGCAGGAGCCGAGCGAGACATAGCGCGTGATGCCGACGATGATGAGCCAGACGACGAACACGATGACTGTGACCTGCGGCATCAGCATGGCTATGACGCCGAGGCCGGTAGCCACCCCCTTGCCGCCATGGAACTTCATGAACAGTGAGCAGGAATGGCCGACGATGGCCAGGAATCCGGCCAGAACCATGCTGAGCGGCGTACCGGCCAGCAGGCCGGCCAGCGCTACGCTGACAGCCCCTTTGGCGAAGTCGAGCAGGAATATGAATGTGCCTGGTCCCTTGCCCAGCGTCCGCCAAGCATTCGTCGCCCCGATATTATGGCTGCCGTATTCACGCAGGTCGATATGCCAGATCAGCTTGCCGAACAGCAGGCCGTTCGGTATGGAGCCCAGCAGATAGGCGATGATGCAGGCTGCTATCATATGTCATCCTCCTCCTTGCGCGCCCGGACGATGAGGCGCAGCGGCGCGCCCTCGAAACCGAAGCTCTCCCGCAGGCGGTTCTCGATGAAGCGCAGGTAGGAGAAATGCATGAGTTCGACATCGTTGACGAATATGATGAAGCGCGGCGGAGCCACATCTGCCTGCGTCATGTAGAGGATCTTCAGCTGGCGGCCGCGGTGCATCGGCGGCGGATTGATGCGCATGGCATCGCGGATCAGTTCGTTCAGCACGCTCGTCTTGATGCGCATATTCTGCTGCTCCGCGACGTATTTCACGAGCTCGGTCACGCGCTGTACGCGCTGGCCAGTCAAGGCCGAGGTGTAGAGCACCGGCGCATACTGCAGGAAGCCAAGCTTGTCGCGCAGCTCGTCCGTGAATTCGAGCGTCGACTTGCTGTTCTTCTCCGGGTATATATCCCATTTGTTCACGACGATGATGACGCCCTTGCCCGATTCATGAGCATAGCCGGCGATCTTCTTATCCTGTTCCGTGATTCCCTCCGGCGCTGACAGGAGCATCAGCACGACATCTGCCCGGTCGACAGCGCGCAGGGTACGCATGACCGAGTAGCGCTCGACCGCGTCCTCGATCTTGCCACGCCGCCGCATACCGGCCGTATCGATGAGCATGAACTTTGTATCCCCATCGCGGAAATGGGTATCTATGGCATCGCGCGTCGTCCCGGCCACATCGCTGACGATGACACGCTCCTCACCGAGCAGCTTGTTCACGAGCGATGACTTGCCCACATTCGGGCGGCCGATGACCGCTATGCTGATCTCATCTTCGTCCTTATCCTCCGTAGTGTTCTCCGGGAACGCCGCTACGATGGCATCGAGCAGGTCACCGAGATTGCGGGCGTTCGATGCGCCTATGGGGATGGGATCGCCAAGGCCGAGCTGATAGAAATCGTAGATGTCCATTTCCCGCTCCGGGCTGTCCACCTTGTTGACGGCCAGTATGACCGGCTTCTTCGTCGTGCGCAGCAGTTTGGCGACTTCCTCATCGGCGCTCGTGAGTCCGGCCCGGCCATCGACGAGGAACAGTATGACATCGGCCTCCTCCATGGCAATCTGGGCCTGCGAACGCATGGATTTCAGAATATGGTTGCTCTCATCAAACTCTATGCCGCCGGTGTCTATCATCGTGAACTCGCGGTTCAGCCACTCCGCATCGAGATAGATCCGGTCGCGGGTCACGCCCGGCATATCATCGACGATAGAGACACGCTGCTTGCCAATCTGATTGAACAGCGTCGACTTGCCCACATTCGGGCGGCCGACGATAGCTACGATCGGTTTGCTCATATGATACCTTCTTTCTTTTTTATCTCTTTATCTCTTTATTTCGTATAACCGGCATTTGACTGCCAGGTATAGTTCGTCTCTGCACTGCGCTGCTTATGATAGTGCTCCCAGTCAGCCAGCGCCGCATAGTAATCATGCCCCGTCTGGGCCAGCTCGACTTTCCTATCGGGGAACTGTTGCTGGAATTCTGTCCAGCTCATATCATCCAGGAATATGTCATCACCACTGCGCAGGGCTGGCTCGGGGATGAGCAAGCCATCATACGGCTCGTCCTGCTGCTTGATGGCCTTGATCATATCCTGAGCCGTCAGCAGTCCTGATACATTGACCGTAGCCCCGAAATATTCATTGACGACAGGCAGCACGGTCACCTCTATATCATCGCGCTGTTTCGTCAGAGATGCAGCCAGCTGGCGGAATACGCCCGCTACCGATGTCCCCGTTACGACGCAGATATGATGATGTCTGCCAGCAGGGCTGGTCCTGCTGCTGGACGGAGACGCATGGCTGGCCTGCTCCCATTCGCCGATGAAGTTGCGCGTCAGACCGATGCCGTTATCGAGCTGGGGAAAACCATCATACATCTCCGCCGGCGGCACCTCGCGTCCGGCGAGGAAGTAGAATTCGTCGCCGAGATATATGAACGTGCGCCCCTCCTCGGCCCGCATGCGGGCCTGCCATTTCTCCACGGTCTCTATGACCTGTGCCGCTCCGGCCGCATCGAACTGCTGCAGCGGATACGAATCCGTGCGGTATTTCGTGATGCCTACGGGCACTATGGCGATGGAGAGCACATGCGGCCGCCGGGCAATGAGCTCACGCAGCGTGCGCTCAAGCTCCGGGCCGTCATTCAGACCGGCACACAGTACGATCTGGGTATGATACTGGACACCAGCCTGCTCCAGATGATCGAGCTGCTCGCTGATACGCGCAGCACCGGGACAGCGCAGCATGGCCGCCCGCAGTTCCGGATTCATGCACTGTACCGATACGTAGAGCGGCGACAGGTGCAGCCGGCGGATGCGGTCGAAATCACGGGGCCCCATATTCGTCAGCGTGATGAAATTGCCATAGAGGAACGAGAGACGATAGTCATCATCCTTTATGGACAGGCTTGTGCGCATGCCCGGAGCCACCATGTTCACGAAGCAGAAATAGCAGTTATTCGCGCAGCGGCGGATGCCATCGAATACCGCCGAAGCGAATTCGCAACCGAGCTCCTCATCGATGTCTTTCTCGAACGATATGATTTCACGCTCTCCATCGGCATGCTCGATCAGCAAATCTATCTCCTCATCGGCCAGCGCGAAGCTCAGATCGATGATATCACGCAACGGCTGTTCGTTTACGGCAATAATCTTGTCGCCGCTGACGAGTCCCAGCTCCGCAGCCAGGCTCTCCTCCGGGACCCGTGTTATTATACCTGGATATTCTTTGCTCATATACAAAATCTCATAAACATAAAATCCGACTTAAGCAAAACGAAGGAGTGATGATATCATCACTCCCCCGCAATACTCTTATTACAGCCTTGCTGATTACTCCTCAGCCGGCGCCTCATCCTGGCTGTCAGCCTTCGTGATCGACAGCGAGATGCGTTTGCGCTTCGTATCGATGCGCAGGATCTTGACACGAACCTGGTCGCCCTGATGGACAGCCTCATCAGCACGCTCGATGCGATGGTTAGCCAGCTCGCCCATCGGGATAAGGCCATCGAAGCCCGGCTCGATTTCCATGAAAGCACCGAAGTCGGTCAGCTTGATGATCTTGCCCTCTATCGTCTGGCCCTCGCTGTACTTAGCAGCCTTCTCGAACCACGGATCCGGCAGCGTGTCCTTTACAGACAGCGAGATGCGCTTCTGCTCCGGATCAACGTTTTTCACATAGACATCGAGCTCCTGGCCAACCTCGAGCACCTCGGAAGGATGCTTGACGCGATGCCATGCAAGGTCAGAGATATGAGCCAGTCCGTCTACGCCACCGATATCGATGAACGCACCATAGTCGACGATGCGCTTGACAACGCCCTTGACCGTCGTGCCCGGCTCGAGAGTCGAGAAAATCTCCTCCTCGAGCTTAGCGCGCTGAGCCTCGAGAATCTTACGGCGCGAGAGAACCAGGCGCTGCTTATGTACATCGATCTCGATGATCTCAGCCTCGACCGTCTGGCCGACGTAAACCGAAAGATCCTTTACGAAATGGAGCTCCATCTGCGAAGCCGGAATGAAACCGCGCAGACCATCAACGTAAGCAACCAGACCGCCCTTGACAACCTGATTCACCTGAGCCTGTACATGTTCGCCAGCCTCAGCCTTCTTCTCCATCTCTTTCCAGGCTACCATGCGATCCGCTTTGACCTTGGAAAGGATGCCGCCGTTATCGCCGCCGAGCGAGACAACATAAACATCAATCTTGTCGCCGACTTTGACGACATCCTCGGCCGAATCCGGCGTAGGCTGAGCGAGTTCGCGCTTCGGGATTGCAATCTCCTGCTTGTAGCCTATGTCCACATAAGCCTCATCGCGACTCACCTGGATGACCTCTCCGGTAACAACGGAATGCTCCTCAATCTCCGGAGTATTCTCCTGCTCCATGAGATCTGCCATGCTCATTTCTTCTGACACTTGTTATATACCTCCTTGATAATCCAGTCAGGTGTAGAAGCACCCGCTGTAATACCAATTTTTTCTATATTTTCCAACCACTCCGGCTGCAGCTCTTCTGCAGTCTCGATGTGATAGGTTTTACATTTTTCGGCGCATACCTGCGCGAGACGCGTCGTGTTGGCACTGTTGCGTCCACCGATGACAATCATGACATCGACATTGCCGGCCAGCTCCCGGGCAGCCGACTGACGTTGCTCCGTAGCCGTGCATATCGTGCGCACGATCCTGATGTCGCCACCCTTATCCAGCAGATGATTGATGATGCTGCTGAACTTCTTCGTAGAGAATGTTGTCTGACAGACGACGCCCAATCGCTTGCATGCATCAAGCGCATCGGCCTCAGCCTCATTCTCGATGATGGTGGCTTGACAGCCTGACCATTCGAATACGCTCTGCACCTCAGGATGATTCTTCTCGCCGATTATGATGACCCGACGGCCCTCATCCCGCAGCTCTTTGGCTGCCAGCTGAGCCCGTTTGACATGGGGACAGGTCGCATCGACGAGCTCGAGGCCCAGCTGCTCGGCCTTATCATAAGTTTCAGGTCCGACGCCATGCGAGCGGATGATCACTCTACCACCGCGTGGCATTTCCTCGAGCGTGTTTATGGTGCCGACGCCTTCGGTCCTAAGCTTATCCACCATTTGCGGATTGTGGATGATAGGACCTAGCGTAGACGACTTCCCGTCCGGCGCCGCATTGCTCTGCGCGATGGCAATCGCCCGTTTGACGCCGTAACAGAAGCCCAGATAGTCTGCCAGGATTACTTCCATATCTCAACCTTACCTGTATTTGATTGACTGCCACAGGTTACATTTCTCCCCTGTTTTCTGCAATCTAAGGTATAGTATATCATGTAAATGGCTGGCAGGCAAATATTTTCTACACTTTTTTTGTTTTTATTGCTGCTGTTCGTATTCTGACTTGGTCTTAGCTATGATATCCATGATGGATTGGGAGAACGCCATGAGGTCTTCCTTGCTCTTCGGATCGCCGCTGAAATGCATCGGTTCTCCATATATGACGCGGAGCTGCGGCAGGAAGCTGCCCCCGGAAAATATCTTATCCGTACCGATGATGGTCGCCGGCACGACGACGGCTCCGGTCATGGCCGCTATAAGACCTACCCCGGCCTCAGCTTTATGGACTTTGCCGTTATGGCTGCGTGTCCCCTCCGGGAACATGCCCATGCAGTGGCCAGCCTTCAATATCTTCACAGCTGCCTTTATGGCACCGCGGTCGCCCGTACCACGGCGAACCGGGAACGAATAGCACTTCGTTATGATTGTCCCGAGCAGCGGCACCTCGAAAAGCTCCTCTTTCGCCATATAGCAGACCGGACGATGCAGGAATGTCGCCAGCAATGGCGGATCCCAGTTGCTCATGTGGTTGGCTGCCAGTATGACCGGCCCCTTGGCCGGCACCTTCTCCGCGCCCTGGATCTCTGCCCGGAAAAAAAGGCTGAACAGGGCCCGGAAAATCAGATGCAGGAAGCGGTACATCCGGCTTACACTGCTTTTATCTGCCAGTTTCATAATCTCACCTGCACATTCCGACAATCCTGTTTACGACTTCATCGATGGTCATGCCTGTGGTATCCAGCAGAACGGCATCATCGGCCTTTATGAGCGGTGAGATCTCGCGCTCCATATCCGCTTTATCGCGCGCAGCGATATCATGCTCGATCTCCTCGAGCGAGACATCATTGCCTTTGGCCCGCAGCTCTTTCCAGCGGCGCCGGGCCCGCTCCTCGATCGAGGCCGTCAGATATATCTTGACGTCAGCGTCCGGCAGCACATGCGTAGCGATGTCACGGCCATCCATCAACACGCCGCCATGCGTCGCCATGCACCGCTGCAGTGCCACGAGCCGCTCCCGCACGGGACCGAGAGCAGCCACGCGCGAGACGATATGGCTGACCTCCGGCGTCCGGATCGCAGCGGTCACATCCGTGCCATCGACAGCCACCGTCGTATGACCATCGACGTAGTGCAGCTCGATATCTATGTCCTGTGCGATGCTCACGATCAGTTCGTCCGTCACCGGCTTGCCCGTCGCCAGCGTCTTCCAGGCCACCGCCCGGTACATCGCACCCGTATCTATATACGTATAGCCGAGTTCTTTGGCGGCCATCTGGGCCACCGTGCTCTTGCCGGCGCCAGCCGGTCCGTCTATCGCTACTACTTTTTCCATGCGTATTCCTCCCTATCAGTCGGCCAGCCGTGCCAAAGTATCATAGAATTCCGGATAAGATATATTCACACAATCGCCATTCTGTATCTCTGCACCGGCTGTCGCCGCTCCTAGTATGGCCAGAGACATCGCCATGCGATGGTCGTCATACGACGAAACCTCAGCCGCGTGGCACGGACGGCCACCATGAATGACCATCGTATCGCCATCGATCTCTACCGACCCAGGCGCGATCTTATTGAACTCATCATGTATGGCCTGCAGACGGTCGGTTTCCTTCACCCGCAGCTCACCGGCGTCATTGATGACGGTATCGCCATCTGCCAGCATTGCGGCCACGGCTATGATTGGCACCTCGTCGATGAGGCGCGGCATGATGCTGCCGCCGAACGTCACGCCGTGCAGCCGGCTCGCAGTCACTACGATATCAGCTGCGGCCTCGCCACAGCTCTCGCGCTGATTGCGCAGTTCGAGCGACGCCCCCATATTGCTCAGGACCTCCAGAATGCCGGTCCTCGTCTCATTGACGCCGACATTATGCAGGCAGAGCCGGCTGCCCGGGATGATCGAGCCCGCCACGAGCCAATAGGCCGCTGACGATATATCCCCCGGCACCTCGATTTCAGCCGGAGCTATCAGGCTCTGCACCGGCCGCACCGTCACAGCCGTTCCCTCGCACTCCGGCGTGACGCCGAAGGCCGCCAGCATGCGCTCGGTATGATTGCGCGATACATAGGGCTCGACCACGGTCGTCGCTCCCTCAGCGTAAAGGCCGGCCAGCAACAGCGCCGATTTCACCTGGGCACTGGCCACCGGACTATGATAGCACGTGCCCTGCAGCTTCCCCGCGGCCGGCACTACGGTGATCGGCAGCTTCGTGTTCTGCTCCCGGCCGTATATCCTGGCTCCCATGGCGGTCAACGGCTTTATGACCCGTCCCATCGGGCGCTGGCTCAACGAGGCATCACCAGTAAATGTCGTCAGGAACGGCTGGGCCGCCATGAGCCCCAGCATCAGTCGCAGCGTCGTCCCCGAATTGCCGGCGTCGAGTATGCCGGCTGCCTCATGCAGTCCGTGCAGGCCGTGCCCCTTCACCGTCAGCTCGGTGTCGGTGAGGAAATTTATATCCGCGCCGAGGGCTGCGAAGCATTTCGCCGTGGAGAGACAGTCCTGCGCATGCAGGAAGTTCGTTATATGCACCTCGGTATCCGCCAGACTTGACAGCATGATGCTGCGATGCGATATCGACTTATCTCCCGGTATAGCGACATCGCCATGCAGTCCTCTGCTCAGCGGCCTTATCATCTTGTTCTGATTCGACATAGCGCCAGCCTCCTCATGATGCTCTCGTATCATTTAACGCCATCAGGCCATTCCTCTGGCGTTCCTCCCATTATACAATTATACCAGCCCCGGCCGGAAATATCAGCCCATATTCCAGGCTGCCCATTGACCGGCAGCAGCCCCCATGGAGAAGGCTGCCTGCAGGTTGTAGCCGCCCGTATAGCCATCCACATCGACGACCTCGCCGGCAAAGTACAGCCTGTGCACCAGTTTCGACTCCATGGTCTTCGGGTTTATCTCCTTTACGGACACACCTCCGGCCGTGACGATGGCCTCGGCAATCGGGCGGATGCGTGTCACTGTCAGCATGAGCCCCTTCAGCGTCTGCACCAGCCGTGCACGAGCCTCAGCGGTCAGCTGGTGAGCCGGCTCATCCGGGTCTATGTAAGCCGCGTCCAGTACGACCGCTATCAGCTTGTGCGGCAGCAGATCCACGAGCGCATTATGCATCGTCTTGCGCTGGTATTTCTGCAGATCGCGCTGGATGCGGGCATCGAGCTTGTCCGGTGTCAGGGCCGGCTTCAGATCGAGGCTCAGCTCGACGAAATGATTGTCGGCCAGCAGCATGGCCGCCTCCCGGCTCAGGGACAGGATGATCGGCCCGCTGACGCCGTAATGCGTGAACAGCATCTCACCAAACTCCGACGCATGCTCCTCGCCGTCCGCCAGCAAAGTTGCTTTCACATTGCGCAGCGACAGGCCCTGTACCTCGCGCACCCATTCCTCCTCGGTCTCGAGCGGCACGAGAGCCGGCGTGATGCGCGTCACCGTATGCCCGACGGCTGCTGCCATATCATAGCCATCCCCTGTGGACCCGGTCCCCGGATACGAGGCGCCACCGACGGCCAGGATGACGGCCCGTCCTTTATAAATCTCTCCCCGGCGGGTGCGCACGCCTATGACGCGCCGCTCCTCGCCATCACCGGCGGTCAGTATATCCTGCACAGGTGTCTCCGTCATGATGCTGACATCCAGTTCGTGCAGGCGGCGCACCATGGCGTCGACGACGTCCTGGGCCTTATCGCTTACCGGGAACACGCGCTGACCGCGCTCGACCTTGAGCGGCACACCCTGTTCCGTGAAGAACTCCATGACGTCGTGATTATCGAAATTGCGCATCGAGCTGTTCAGGAAGACGCCATTGCCCTTGATATTCTTTATGATCTCGGTCACATCAGCGGCATTCGTCACATTGCAACGTCCCTTGCCGGTAATGCGCATCTTGCGGCCGGGCAGCTTCATCTTCTCGAGCAGCAATACCCGGCTGCCATTTTCGGCGGCCTTGACGGCTGCCATCATGCCGGCCGGCCCGGCCCCGATAACTATGACACGTTCCCCAGACACCATGCTCACCTCTTTTTCTGGCCATGCTCCAGCCCGGCCAGCTGATACAGCCTCTCTACCTCGGTCTGGCTCAGCTGCCGATGCTGTCCCCGGGCTACTCCCTGCAGCGTCAGGCCAGCGAACTTCACGCGTCGCAATGACTTCACCTCATGCCCTAGCGCTGCGAACATGCGCCGCACCTGCCGGTTGCGTCCCTCATGGATCGTCAGCTCGACGCGCGAGCCATGACCACGGTCCGGTAGCAGTCTGGCCCGGGCCGGCGCTGTGCGTCCGTCCTCGAGCTCTATGCCCGTCGCGAGCTGCTGCAGCTCCGACTCCGATAAATCATCCCGCAGTTGCGCGACATAGACCTTGTCGATCTGGTAGCGCGGATGAAGCAGGCCATTCATGAGCTCGCCGTCATTCGTCAGCAGCAACAGTCCCTCCGTGGCGCCATCGAGCCGCCCGACCGGATATATGCGCTCCCGCACCTCGGGCAGCAAGTCCAGCACGGTTCGCCGCCCCCGCTCATCGTGGACAGTCGATATGTAGCCGCGCGGCTTGTTCAGCAGATAGTACCGGTGCGTCTCCGCGCCCGTCAGCGGCTTGCCATCCACTGTGATCGTATGAGCCGCAGCATCATATTGCTGCCCCAGCTCCGTGACCGTGTGACCGTCGACAGCCACACGGCCCGCAAGTATCATTTTTTCGGCCGCCCGCCGCGAGGCCACGCCGGCCTGGCTGATGATCTTCTGCAACCGCTCACTCATACGACGCTCCATATCTGCTGCCAGAGCTTTCCGAGCTCATGGAAGAACGATTTCTGATCGACATCGCGCGCCGCAAGGAGCTCCGTCGACGCGATATCACGGCCATCCTGGCGCAGGATGAGCCGCCCGACCACGTCGCCCTGGCGCACCGGCGCCTCGATATCCCCGTCCAGCTCGACGACACGCTCGACCGGCTTCGTCTCCTGCTCGCTGATATCAGGTACCATCAGCGTCTGGGCCGCCTGCAGCGGCAGGCTGCTCGTCTTGCCGCTGCGCACATGGGCATAGCTTACGGTCTCGCCCTGCCGGACGGCCTCATGGGCGCTCACATTCGCGAAGCCATAGTCGAGCAGCTCCATGGAATCATTCCACATGAAGACGGAATCGAGCACGACGGCGACGAGCTGGATGCCATTGCGGCGCGCCGCCGATACGAGGCAGCGGCCGGCGGCATCGGTATAGCCGGTCTTGACGCCGTTCGAACCATCGTAGAGCCAGAGCAGCTGGTTCTCGTTGCGCAGCATGTGGGTATCATCATGCACCCAGTCGAATGTGGCTTCCTTCGTGCTGACGATGTCCTCGAATTCCGGCAGGCTGTAGCCATGCGCCGCTATGAGCGCCATATCATGCGCCGTCGTATAGTGGTCGGGATCGGGCAGACCGCAGCTGTTGACGAAATTCGTATCCACAGCGCCGAGTTCATGGGCCCGCTGCGTCATGAGGCGGGCGAATTCCGGCACAGAACCGGCGATATGCTCAGCCACGGCCACGGCCGCATCATTGCCGGAGTGCATCATCATGCCGCGCAACAGCTCGCGCAGCGTGACCTTGTCACCGCGCTCCAGCCAGAGCGTCGAGCCCTCCATGCCCTCGGCATTGCTGCTGATGGTCACCTCGTCATCGAGATTGCCACGCTCGAGGGCGATGATGAGCGTCATGATCTTCGTCGTCGACGCCGGGTAGCGGCGCTCGTTCATATTGCGCTCGTATATCACTTTGCCTGTGCCGGCCTCGATCAGGGCAGCTGATTTGGCCGTCAATCGCTGGATGGCATCATCCGGTTCCACGACAAGGCCCGGTATGTCCGGACGTTCCAAATGCTTGTACGCCTGCGCCGGCGCTGTCCACAGCAGCAGGACCGGCAGCAACAGCAGCAGGACTATATTCTTGCTGCGGTGATAATCATATATGACACTATGCAAGCTCATACCTCTTTATATACTTGATCCTTCATCTTATCTTTACGGCTCCGGCTCCAAGTTTTTCCTCCAGTTCCTGCTGCAGTTCCTCGCAGTCCTGCACGCGCGGGAAGAACACATTGAGCCTCGATTTGCCCTGGTAGACATTGACATCGCTGCTACCGGGATAACTCCCCAGTATCGCCTGGATTTCAGCCTGCAGGGCGGGCAGGTCTGCCGCATCGGTGGCGGCAGGAATGAATACGTAATAGGTCGGTATATAGTCATCAAGCGACCATATGCTGTCTGCCAGTATCTGCATCCCATCCTCGCTCCGGTTCGAGCTGTCGGCATGCCCCTGGACGACGACCGGCTGATCCTGCACGAGCAGATCCATTGCCTGGTAAAACACCTTGGGGAATACGGTCACTTCGACGGTCTCCGAATAGTCCTCGAGCACGGCGAAGCACATCGAATCGCCCTTCTTCGTCGTATGGCGCTTGACGCTGGACCACATGCCCCCGAGCCGCACCAGCTGACGTTCCTTCACCCCGGCTTCCTTCAGGTCGTGGATCGTCGGCAAGTTTTGCAGTGTGCGCTTATAGGCATCGAGCGGATGACCGGATATGTAGAAGCCGGTATTCTCCTTTTCCCAGTTCAGTAATTGCTGAGGCGACGCCTCCGGCATATCAGGGATATCATCATCGTACTGATCATCGACGATATCGCCGAACAGGTCGATCTGCCCGGTCGCTTCGTCATTCTGCTTCTGCTGGGCATGAGCCACGTCCCTGTCCAGCAGGAACAGGAGCTGGCTGCGCTTCATGCCCATGCCATCGAAAGCCCCACACTGGATCAGGCACTCGATGGTGCGCTTGTTTATGAGCTTCATGTCCACGCGGTTGCAGAAATCGCGCAGCGAGACGAACGGCCCATCCTGACGGGCGGCCAGGATGGCATCGATGGCTCCGCTGCCGACATTGCGCACGGCGGCCAGGCCGAAGCGTATCGCCTCGCCATCGACGCTGAAATTGTGACCGCTGACATTGACATCGGGCGACAATATCTTGATGCCCATGCGATGAGCCAGCTCTATATAATGCGGTACCCGCTGGATCTTGTCGATGATGCTCGTCAGGATGGCCGCCATGAACTCCGCCGGATAATGAGCCTTCAGATATGCCGTCTGCCATGCCACGAGGGCATAGGCTGCACTGTGCGACTTGTTGAAGCCGTAATCCGCGAAATGGGTCAGCAGGTCGAATATCTTGTTCGCGAGATCAGGGTCTATCTTGTTCTTCGCGCAGCCTTCGAGGAAATTCTGTTTCTGCGCCAGCAGGATATCATGCTTCTTCTTGCCCATGGCCCGGCGCAAGATATCTGCCTGACCGAGCGTGAACCCAGCCAGGACCTGAACGACCTGCATGACCTGCTCCTGATAGAGCACGACGCCGAATGTCTCCTTCAGTATCGGCTCGAGGAGCGGATGCATGTAGTGAACCTCTTTCGTCCCTTTGCGTCCGCCGATGAAATCATCGACCATGCCGCTGCCGAGTGGTCCCGGGCGATAGAGGGCCACGGTAGGTATGAGATCCTCGAATCCCTCGGGCGCCAGATCCTTGACGAGCCTGGTCATGCCAGCCGATTCCATCTGGAATACGGCGCCAGTTCGTCCCTCGCAGAGCATTTTGGCTGTCAGTTCATCCTTCAGCGGTATGTGATTGATATCGACATCGATGCCGCGGGACTGCTTGATATTGACTATGGTATCACTGATAGCCGTCAATGTGCGCAGGCCGAGGAAATCCATCTTGAGCAAGCCAAGCTCCTCGACGGTATCCTTCTCGAACTGCGTGACGAGCGTGCCATCCGACACCGAGACCGGCAATGTATCTGTCAGCGGATCGCGGGCGATGACGACGCCAGCGGCATGGATGGACGAGTTGCGTGGCAGCCCCTCGATATGGCGGGCTGCATCGACGATCTGGTGCACCTCCGGCTTCGTCTCATAGGCGTTGCGGAATTCGACCGATTCGCGCAGCGCCTTGTCGAGCGTGACCTTCGGCCCGTCCGGCACTAGCTTGCCGATCGCATTGCGCTCAGCGAACGGGATATTCATCGCCCGTCCGACATCCTGAATCGATCCCTTGGCCGCCATCGTACCGAAAGTGACAATCTGGCCGACATGGTCATAGCCATAGCGCTGCTTGACATACTCGATGACCTCGCCGCGCCGCCGGAAGCAGATATCGACATCGATATCCGGCATCGTCACGCGCTCCGGATTCAGGAAGCGCTCGAACAGCAGGTCGTATTTGAGCGGATCGAGCCGCGTGATGTCGAGCAGATAAGAGACAATGCTGCCTGCTGCCGAGCCACGCCCCGGTCCTACCGGTATGCCCTGCTGCCGCGAATGATTGATGAAGTCCCAGACAATGAGGAAATAGTTATCATAGCCCATGCGGTGGATGATATCGAGCTCATAGGCGAGACGCTCCTGCACCGTCTTATTCTGCTGCCAGTCCGGATAACAGCGCGGCAGATTCTCCTCGCAGAGATGGCGCAGGTATTCCTCCCCATCTTTGTATGGTTCCGGTATCGGATAATACGGCAGCTTGATCTTGCCGAACTCGAACTCTACATTGCAGCGGGCCGCAATCTTTTCCGTATTGGCCAGCGCCTCCGGATGCTCTGGGAACAGCGTCGCCATTTCCTCCGGCGATTTCAGATAGTAGTCGCTGTTGTTGAACCGCATGCGGTCCGGATTATCAACGGTCTCGTTCGTCTGGATGCAGAGCAGGATGTCATGATACTCGCTGTCCTCGCGCCGCACATAGTGGCTGTCATTCGTCACGACGAGCCCGACCTCATACTGCTGAGCCAGCTCGATAAGTCCCTGAGCCGCCTTCTTTTCCTCCGGCAGCTTGTGATCCTGCAGCTCGAGGAAGAAATTATCCCGACCGAATATATCGATATATTCCTCTACGAGCCGCACAGCTCTTTCCTTATCCCCTTTGATCAGGGCCTGCGGTATCTCGCCGGCGATACAGGCCGAGAGGCAGATGATGCCCTCATGATAGCGGCGCAAGAGTTCCTTGTCCACGCGCGGCTTGTAGTACGTCCCCTCGATATTGGCCAGTGAAACCAGCTGTACGAGGTTGCGGTAGCCGGTCTGATTCTCGGCCAGCAGTATCAGGTGGTAGTACTTCACGCCATTGACTTCCTGACGCTCGCGGCGGTCTCCGGGAGCCAGGTATACCTCGCAGCCGATGATCGGCTTGATCCCCTGTTTTTTTGCTTCCCGGTAGAAATTAATGACGCCATACATATTGCCATGGTCCGTGATGGCTATAGAGTCCATGCCCAGTTCCTTCGTCCGGGCAATGAGTTCCCCTATGCGGCTGGCACCGTCCAGCAGACTGTACTCCGTGTGGACATGCAGATGAGTGAATGACATCTTAGCTTTGTATCTCCTCAGCTACCAAAATTCATCGAAAAGAAAGGCTGCCCGACCAATAAGGCGGCAGCCTCTCTCAATAAAGTGAGACTTATTCAGAGGGAGTTTTTACTCCCTCTGAATTTAGTCGAACTTACCCAGGGCCTTAGGGGCGCTTATCTCCCACCTGAAGAGGTGGGAGTCTTAGCGCCCCTTAGCATCGGATAAACCGTCAGATTTCCATGATGATCGGCAGGATCATCGGCCGGCGGCGCGTCTTATCGAACAGATAGCGGCCGAGTGCGTCTCTGACATTCGACTTGATCGCCGCCCATTCCTTCACGCCCTCATCCTCGCAGCGCTCGAGCGCCTGCTGGACTCTGGCCCGCGCCTCGTCCATGAGGGCCTCCGACTCGCGCACGTAGACGAAGCCGCGTGAAACGATATCCGGACCAGCTACGACACGATTGTTGCGGTCCATAGTGACGACGACGATGAGTATGCCGTCCTGCGACAGCTGACGACGGTCACGCAGCACGATGTTGCCTACATCGCCGACGCCGAGTCCGTCGACCATGACCATGCCAGCCGTCACCTTGCCAGCTACCGTTCCCTTATCCCGTGTGAACTCCAGTACCTGGCCGTTCTCGCTGATGAAGATGTTCTCCTTCGGCATGCCGAGCTCACGAGCCAGCTTCGCGTGCTGCACGAGATGATGATATTCGCCATGGACCGGGATGAAGAACTTGGGCCGGATGAGGTTATGCATGAGCTTGAGTTCCTCGCGGCTCGCATGTCCCGATACATGGACGCCCTGATTGCGCCCGTATATGACATCAGCCCCGAGGCGCATGAGGTTGTCAATCGTGCGCGTCACGAATTTCTCATTGCCCGGTATCGGATTCGCCGAGATAACCACGGTATCGCCCGGGACGATGCCGACCTTGCGATGATCGCTCATGGCCATGCGCGTGAGCGCCGACATCGGCTCGCCCTGGCTGCCGGTCGTGATGATGCAGATCTCATCCATGCGGTAGTTATTGATCTCATCGATATCAATGAGCGTCCCCTCAGGGGCCGATATATAGCCGAGCTCGAGCGAGATGCTCACAACGTTCACCATCGAGCGACCGAGGACGGATACCTTGCGGTGATAGCGGACAGCGGCATCGATGACCTGCTGGATGCGGTGCACGTTCGACGAGAACGTCGCCACGATGATGCGGCCGCGGGCATTGTGGAAAGCCTTTTCAAAGGCGGCCCCTACCGTGCTCTCGCTCGGCGTATGCCCCTCGCGCTCCGCATTCGTCGAGTCAGCCATCATGACCAGCACGCCGCGGTTGCCGAGCTCGGCGAACCGGCGGAAGTCTGTCATCTTGCCGTCGATCGGCGTATAATCGAGCTTGAAGTCACCGGTGTGTACGATCATGCCGACCGGCGTCTTTATCGAGAGCCCCACCGCATCAGGAATGGAATGATTGACGCGGATGAAGCCGACGCTGAAGCAACCGATGTTTATGATATCTCCCTGCATCACGGAATGCAGGTTGCCAGAATCAACTCCGGCCTCTTTCAGGCGTCCCTCGAGTATGCCGAGCGTCAGGCGCGTGCCATAGACCGGCACATTGATATGCTTCAGCACATAGGGCAGCGCTCCTATATGGTCCTCGTGCCCGTGTGTCAGCACGATGGCCTTTATCTTGTCAGCATTCTCGAGCAGATAAGTGATATCGGGGATTACGAGATCCACCCCGAGCATATCCTCTTCCGGAAACATAAGTCCGGCATCTATAACCAATATCTCATCATCCACGCGGATGACTGTCATGTTCTTGCCGATCTCCCCGAGACCGCCCAGGGGGATGATCTGCAGTTTCTGTTGTCCTTTAGACAAAGAAAATACACCTCCATCAATATATAGAATTACATCTGTAATAATATCCAGTTTTATACACGTTATTTATTTTTTATGCCACACACGCACGTCCCTGATGGCATAACAAGTAAAAATAATTGCAGCGAATCTCCGTTCCGAAACGGGATAAGCTGCTATCCGCACAAAACATTCCTGTATATTATAGCAATATGCGGCCGGGAATGCAAATAAATTGGTGCAGGCAAATACGTTCTGTAGTAGAATATCTTCATGAATCTATGTTAGGAGTCTGCAAATGAAAATCAATATACCTCAGATCTATTTCAGCAAACTGATGCGCGCCATTGTCGAATTCCAGATGATCGACGACGGCGACCGCATACTTATCGGCGTATCGGGTGGCAAGGACAGCATATTCCTCTGCTACGCCCTGGCCATCATGCGTCAGCGCCTGCACAAGGAGTTCTCGCTCGGTGCCGTGACAATCAATCCGCAGTTCGACACCCCGGAGGGATTCGACACGGAACGCATAACGGAATTCTGCACGAAGCTCGGCATCCCCCATGAAGTCGTCGCTGTCGATATTGCCGGCACCATTGCCGCCGAGCCAGAGACGAATCCCTGCTTCACCTGCGCATTCTTCCGCCGCGGCGCCGTGAACAACTACGCCGTGCAGCACGGCTACAACAAAGTTGCCTACGCCCATCACCACGACGACGCCGTAGAGACATTCCTCATGAGCCTTTTCTACTCCGGTCAGCTCACGACATTCACCCCAGTGACCTACCTGGACCGCACGAAGCTGACCGTCATACGCCCGCTGGTCTATTTCCGCGAGCAGGAGCTCCGCGACGCCGTGCAGTACCATGGCTTCCCGCCCGTCAAATCCCCCTGCCCCTATGACGGCCATACCATCCGTCAGCATATAAAGGAACTGATTCCGCAGCTCGAGAAAGATATCCCGCACCTCTACGACCATCTGGCCGCCGGCATGCGCCTCGGCTCTCTCGGCGAGCTCTGGCCTGCCGCAAAGAACCGCGCCCAGATGCGCGAGACCTACTACCAGTACATGGGCAGCCAGCCTACGGGAAAGCCGAAAAAATGAGCGGGCCCGGATCCGACCTGAACCCATCGCCCGCCTATTGATACGAAAAACGAAGAGGAGCTGCAACAAAATACCCTGCCAGTACCTGCCGCGGTAACTACGTTCAAAGCTGGGCGAGCAGACGATGCGTCTGCGGCAGGACGCGTACGTCAGACACGACCGCCAGCGCAGCCTGCTGGGCCGCAGTCACTTGCTGCGGCGTCGGCGCCGCGCAGCCATTATACGGCGTCACCGGCTGCAGCACGAACATCGCCTGCGGAGCCATCCGGGCTGCCAGCCCGGCGGCTTTCTTTATATCTTCCAGCGGCGTATCAGCCGTCAGCACCACCTTCAGACAGACATCGCGCAGCCGGGCCAGTCGCAGGAACGCTTCATGCTCTGCCCAGTGGTCACCGGTCTCGCCGGGCATCTTGATATCCATGCTGATGATATCGACGATATCGAGCACCTCGGCCAGCTGCCGATACAGCGTGCCATTCGTCTCGAGGAATATGGCAACATCCGGATAGTCTGCCTGCAGCCGCTCCGCTACTGCGCGCAAGAACGGCGCATGCAGCAGCGGCTCACCGCCCGTGAAGCTTACAGCCTGATGCGGCATCTCTGCCAGGAATGTCTCTATCGCCTCGGCCGCGGCATTGACCGTCAGCGGATTGGCCAGTGTGCGGAACGTCTGGCTGCCGGCTTCCGTCTCTATACGGCACTCCGGAAACCCGCCGGCCGTATTGGCCGTGTCACAATAACTGCAGGCAAGATTGCAGCCCGTGAAGCGCACGAACACCTGGCGGCAGCCCGCATATTTGCCCTCACCCTGTATGCTGGAAAAAATCTCTATGATCTCAGCCGTCTGCTCTGCCATCATTTGTCCTCCGTGTACGTCACGCTCGACTTCGGCGACTCGAACACCCTGATTGCCGCCAGATGAGCATCACTGCCTGCCTTGTGAAAGCAGTCGCTCTGCGCGAACTCGCGGTATACCTCCCGAGCAATATTTTCCGCTGTAGGATTCTCGCCGGCAGCGAACGGCTCGATCTCATTGAGGAAGCGATGATCATAGCGATCCAGCACCTCATTGAATGCCTTTTTCAGAACTTTGAAATCGACGAGCATGCCCAGCTTGTCTAGCACCGTCCCCTGCACCGTAGCCTCCACCACCCAGTTATGGCCGTGCAGGCGGTTGCATTTGCCCGGATAATCGACGATACGATGCGCCGCCTCGAAAGCTCCCTCGACTCTGAGTGTATACATTTTCTTTCTATCTCCTTTTTCATTAGTTCCCTGTAATAACCTGAATCAATCTGTCAGTACCCGATATGATAAGGCAGCGGCAGGCATAGTTCCGTAATGGAGCGTCGTGCTTTGGCGTCAAGAAATCAAATTTTTCCCTATCAAGCATTCCCGCGGAAAGTACTTTCGTCCAAGCGCAGCGCGTTTAAGTACTTTCAA
>CACXCN010000086.1 GCA_902766095.1 uncultured Selenomonas sp.
CCCTATCAAGCATTCCCGCGGAAAGTACTTTCGTTCAAGCGCAGCGCGTTTAAGTACTTTCAAGGGACCTATTAATGGGAAAAATTTTATTTTAGCCAAACAACAATAGCGGAATGAAGGAACCGTGCCTGCCGCGGTCCTGTGCGCTTAGGCCAGACAACATCACTTTGCTGTAGTCCCTTATTTTTTGTCATTTCTCCTTGACTTGAAGTTTACTTCAACTGCTATTATTGCTATCATAAAGCTGATAAAGTACACTCGAAGTCAGATTGGAGCAAGAAATGACTGATAAAGATAAATCTGGCCGCCTCTCGCGCCGGCAATTCATCGGCGGCCTGGCGGGATTGGCCGGACTGGGGCTCATCGGTACAGGCGCATACTGGCTGCCGAAAACCGGGCTGTTCCGTGCCGCGAAATCGAACATGCGGGCCCTCAGCGGCGACCTGGACGCCCAATACGTGCGCCAGATCATCACGACCGACCCTGCTATGAGCCGACGCATCATGTGGGAAACGATGAACGACCTGAAATCGCCGGCCGTAGAGTACCGCCCGGCCGGTGCCGGCGACGCAGCCATCCGGCAGGTCGCAGCCGCGGACGAGACATTCACCGATGACGATCACACGAGCCATCAATACGGTGCCATGCTCGATGATCTCACCCCGGGCACGAGCTACGAATACCGCGTGCGCAGCGACAAGGCCGCCAGCGACTGGCATGCGCTGAACACGCCCGCCCGTGACACGGATACGTTCCGCGCCCTCATCTTCCCCGACTCGCAGTCAAATGATTACTCAGACTGGGAGAACATGGCCCAGGCAGCCTGGCAGAGCCACGGCGCCGACCTGTTCATCAACATGGGCGACCTCGTCGACAACGGCGAGGACCGCAGCCAGTGGCAGGCTTGGTTCGACGCCGTACGGGGCATGATCGACACCATCCCCTTCGCCCCCATCATGGGCAACCATGAGACCTACAACCGCCAGTGGAAAGTCCGCCTGCCCGAAGCCTACCTGAACTACTTCGACGTACCCGCGAACCACAGTCCGCAATTCGAGCGCTACTACTACTCGTTCGACTATGGCAATGTCCACTTCATCGTGCTCAACAGCCAATGGGAGGAAACGGATGAGTTCAAATCCGGTCTGCGCGACGAGCAGATTCCCTGGCTGCGCCAGGACGTCGCCAATACGGACAAGAAATGGAAAGTCGTCCTCATCCATCGCGATGTATTGCAGTACCGCATACACAACCGTCCGGAACGCAAAGAAGGAATATCCGACATCGGCGAGCTGTTCATGCCCCTGTTCGATGAGCTCGGCATCGACATCGTATTCACGGCGCACCTGCACACCTACCGCGACCGCGGCCACCTCTACAATCTGCACCCCAGCCCGGACGGGCGCGGCCCGCTCTATATCCTGACCGGCGTCGCCGGCAACGTCCGCTATCCCGGCCTCTGGATCGACCATGCCTATGACAAATACGTCGCTCCGCAACCCGAGACCGATAACTATCTGACACTCGACGCGTCCCCCGACACCCTGACTGTCCGCTGCTACCTCCCCGACGGCCAGCAGCTCGATGAGGCTGTCGTGCGAAAATGACATGCAGCCTGTAACCAACGGGCTGTAACGAAATACTTGCAGACACCTGATGATATGAAGCGTAGCGTGATATGACCGAGATCGCGCAGATTCTTCTGCACCTGGCTGCCGACATAGACGATTTTGTAGGAGGCAGCGCCCAAGGTGAAGATGAATATCATTAGGAAACTGATATTTGACTTTTTGCCCTTTAAAGGGTATAATGTCACCAGTCAAAGTGATTTCTAAGGAGGCTATACTCATGAAAGTCTTGCTACTCAATGGCAGCCGTCGCGAAAAAGGCTGCACATATACGGCGCTTACGGTAGTCGCTGAGGCACTGAACCAGAATGGCATCGACACCGAGATCATCCACTCCCTGCCGGAGACGGCAATCGTGGACGAAGTCGCCGAGAAGCTCAAGGCGGCAGATGGCGTCGTATTCGGCTCGCCGGTCTACTGGGCTTCGCCGTCGGGCGAGATGGTCTCGTTCCTCGACCGCCTTGCCGCGAAGGCTGGCGGCCTGCTCGCACACAAAGCCGGTGCAGTCGTCGCCTCGGCCCGCCGGGCCGGCACGACTGCGACGCTCGACGTGCTCAACAAATACGTCGCCTATCACCAGATGGTCGGCGTAAACTCCATCTACTGGCCCATGGTGCATGGCAATACGCCGGATGAGGTACGCCGCGACGAGGAGGGCCTCCAGATCATGCGCGTGCTCGGCCAGAACATGGCCTGGGTGCTGAAATGCCTCGAGGCCGGCAAGAAAGCCGGTATAGAGCCTCCGGCTGCGGAAAAGACGGTACGCACGAACTTCATCCGCTGAGACAAAAGTATAAAGTACGGCTTATCCAGCGCCCCTTCAGCATCGGATAAGCTGCAACGCAAAAAGCCTGACCACGCCGGTCAGGCTTCTTTGCATTTTGCTCTTGTTATGGGTGCGCCGCCGCGCCGGGACTCAGGCCCTCGTCAGCTCGTAGCGTGCTATCTCATTGGTCTCACGGTTCGCGCCGATGAGTATGTCTTTTCCCTGATAGACATAGTGCATGACATTGGCCGCACCGCGCCCGCGGTCGAGTTCCTGGGCCTTGTATTCGCCGTTTTCGAATGTGAAGGCCAGCAGCTTGCGATCACCCTTGCGGTTGCCGATGATCCACGTATTCTGCCCACAGACCTTGCCACCGAATATCGCGTGAAGGAATTCAAGCTTCTCGGGATATGTATATTCGAGGACGAATCTGCCATCCTTCTTATGATAGATATTCACCGTATCGCCGTGGAAGGGCGCGATGGTGCAGAGCTCCTCAACGCCATCGCCATCGAGGTCGAGCAGCAGTCCATCGCTGGCCGCATCGGTCACGAGCTGCTCGATGCGCCACTCACCGTCCGCCGTCTGCGGCGGATAAAACTGATAGACACCGCTGTCGCAGGAGACGATGCTCGAGGTCGATCCATCCGCCTCATAGTGACGGTAGTAGCCGTGGTTCTTGAGCATGTTGTCCTTGAGCGCCGTCAGTTCGAGCTGATGGTCATCATCATAGCCCGAGAGGTCAGTCGGCAGCTCGGCGACGAAAACCTTGCCCGGGAAGCGCCAGTCATCTTTGTACTCATGGTCCGATTTCAGCGCGCAGGCGATGAGATAGTTCCGGCCGCCCGCCTGCAGGATGTCGAAGCGATGGACGAACGGCAGGTCGCAAAGCGTGCGGACCTCCCAATCGTCCTTGCCGCGCGGGGTGACGATGACGATCGAGGCTTCCTTCGAATCATTCGGCGAATAGAACTTGCGCGTCGCGAGAAACTGGCCATCAGTCCCCGGCACCTGCTGCATCGTCATGACCCCGCCCGGCCCATGCCATACCGTCTCCTCGATCTCACCGTCGAGGCTGATGAGATAGCAGTCGTTCACTTTTTCAGCTGCGCACAGCACATGGTCGACACCTTTATAGTTCAGCAGAGCCAGCGAATAGCATTTTTCGAGCTCCCCGATTACTTTCTTCATTACGTTCAGCATCATAATCCTCCTAAACATATCATAGCAGCCCGCCTGTCGGCGTCGCCGCTCAGACTTTTGCATCGGCGGCATCGAGATAGCCGCGCAGGAACGTGTTGGCGTCGCGCAGCACGCTCTCCCAGTCGCTGCCATCGGCATACCAGAACTCACCGACGAAACGCCGCACGCCGAGCGCAAATGCCTTGTCGGCAATTTTCTGGAAATCGACATGGCCGGTGCCAAACGGTATCTCGCGATATTTGCCCGGGACCGTCTCCTTCAGATGGACGGCCATGATATGACCGCGCCCCGTCTCGAGATCGTCGGCGACATCGCCACCGTAGAGCAGGCAGGCATTCGTGATGTTGCCCGAGTCGGGGTAGACCCCGAGGTACGGTGAATCGACGAGCTGCACATAGTGCATGGCCTTTTCCGTCGTATCCATGAACGGCGTCTCCATCGTCTCAAAGCCCATCTGTATGCCCTGCTCCGCCGCCATGGCGGCCGCCTTGCGCAGATTCTGCAAAAAGTCCGCGCGCGTCTGCTCGCTGCCCTCTTCATAATATACATCGTAGCCCGCCAGCTGGATCGTGCGGATGCCCAGAGCTGCCGCGAGGTTGATCGCCTTCTGCATGATTTCGAGGCTGCGCTGCTGCTTGGCCGAATCCGGGCAGCCGAGCGGATATTTGCGATGTCCCGACAGGCATATGGAGCGGAACGGTACGCCTGTCGCACGCATGGCGGCGCGCACCTCATCGATTTCACCATCCGTCATATCGAGGCGCGCGAGCTTGGCCTCCGTCTCGTCGATACTCATCTCGACGTAGTCAAAGCCGGCATCCTTCGCCGCCTGAAGCTTCTGCGCCCAGGTCAGCGCAGCGGGCATCGATTTTTCGTATAGTCCGAGTTTATAGCTCATGATCCCGCCTCATTTCTTCTTCTGGCCGTAGTAAGCGTTCGGACCATGCTTGCGCAGGAAATGCTTGTCGAGCAGCACCTGCGGCATCGGATCACGGTCGCCCGTCAGCATCTGCGTATGGAACGCCATGAAAGCACATTCCTCGAGCACCACGGCATTGTGGACGGCGTTGAACGCATCCGTGCCCCAGCAGAACGGGCCGTGATTCTTGACGAGCACGGCCGGCACGTTATCAGGATTGATGCCATATTTCTTGAACCGCTCGACGATGACGACGCCCGTATTGTACTCGTAAGCCGACTGTATCTCTTCAGCCGTCATATCGCGCGTGCAGGGGATCTCGCCATAGAAATAATCGCCCTGCGTCGTGCCGTAGGCGCGCACGCCCTGACCGGCCTGAGCGAACGAGGTCGCCCAGCGCGAATGCGTATGTACGACGCCGCCGATGTTCGGAAACTCGCGATAGAGCAGGCGATGCGTCTCGGTATCCGACGAAGGATTGAGCTCACCTTCAACCTTTTTGCCCTCGAGGTCGACGACCACCATGTCCTCCGGACGCAGCTTGTCGTATTCGACCCCCGAAGGCTTGATGACGAACAGGCCGCTCGCCCGGTCGATCCCCGAGACATTGCCCCATGTAAAGGTGATGAGGCCGTATTTCGGCAGCATCATATTGGCTTCGTATACTTTCTGCTTCAGTTTTTCCAGCATTTTCTTTCCTCCCGAACCATTTTTGCAATCGTTCTTCGAATATTGTTATCGCTGTAATATGGACGTTTTTATTATTGATATTTATCATTTATAGTGGTTTTTGCCGCATCTGACCGCAAAATTGGCTAAAAAATACAGGGCTGCTGCTTTTACTGCAGCAGCCCCGCTTGCTTTGTATTGTTTTCTATGAAATACCTGTCGGGCTTATTTCAGACCGGCAGCCTCGATTTTCTCCGTCATCTCAGCTTCCGAGAGGAGATTCTTGAGGCCGATGACCTTGGCTTTCGTGCCGCCGAATTGCCCGACGAGCGACTCCGAGCAGAATACGACATCGTAGTTATTGGCCTGCGATTTCGCATCACCGACGTTCGTATGATAGATGTCAGCGTCGATACCGAGCTTCTTGAACACCTTCTGGAGTTTCATCTTGATGATCTGCGACGAACCCATCCCACTACCGCAAGCTGCAATTACCTTCAACATGATAAGCACTCTCCTTTTATAATTACAAACGATATATTTATTGTACCAGATTTGACTTTGTTTAGTCTATGACTACCTGATCGACAGGCACGCCCTGCTTCTTGGCCTCGATTTTCTTGTACTCGTCGTAGTCTTCCGCAATGACGAAATACGTGTCTTTGTGACGGCGATACATGATCTGGGGAATCGCCAGCAGAACTATGATGACAGCAGCTACACCGACGTACTGCGCATAGTTCATGATGAGACCGATGACCGGCCAGAGCGTATCCCAGTCGAAGTTGCCATGCCAGCCACCGAACTGGCTCGTACCGAAGTACCAGGCAGCAAAGCCGCCGCCGAGCACCTGGATGATACCCGAGCAGAACGGGAAGAACGCTGCGGCGCGGATGCCGCCGAGACGGTTGGCGAATACGGCGAATGTCGCATTATCGAAGAACAGCGGCACGAATCCGGAGATGATGAGCACCGGGCTGTTGAACACGATGAGACCGAGAATAGCGATGAACTGACCGAAAGCACCGAACAGGAAACCGAAGGTGACGGCGTTCGGGTTGCCGAAGCCATATGTAGCGGCGCAGTCGACAGCCGGCATCGAGCCCGGCAACAGCTTCTCGGAAATACCCTGGAAGGAGTTCGTGAGCTCGGATACGAACATGCGGACGCCGAGCTGCAGGATGGTCAGGTAGACAGCGAAGTTGAACGACTTCTCGATGATATAGAACCCGAAGTTCTGATTAGCCTTGAATCCCTTGTCGATCTGATGCATGAGATCCTGGCCGAGGATGGTGATGATGATACCGAAGAAGATGGTCATCAGGATACCAGTGGCGACGACGTTCTCATTGAATATCGAGAGGAAGCCCGGCAGTTTGAGGTTATCCAGCGACTTCTTCGGATCGCCGACATATTTGGCGAGTTTCGATACCGCGAAGATACCGAACATCTGCTGATGGCCGGTAGCAAAGCCGCCGCCCTCTGTCAGCTTGGCAACCGGCTCGACCGTGAGGTTCGATGCCACAGCCCAATAAGTACCAAGCAACAGGCCAAGCATGAGCACGACGCCCGGATCCTGGAGGTTCGGGAAGCAGAACAGGACGAGCCACAGAGCGGTCGAAGACTGCTGAACCATGATATGGCCGGTGATGAACAGTGTGCGTATCTTCGTGTAGCGGCGGAAGGCCAGCAACACGATGTTGACGGTGAAGGCTATGAGCAGCACCATCATCATCATCGAGAACGAGCGGCCGACATTCTCAACGGCCTGCTGGGCAGCCGTCTGACCGAAATACGGATCGATGACCGCAGCCGTCAGATCAAAGCGATCCTTGAGCCCGGCGAGGACCGGACGGAAGTTTCCGACCAATCCGGAGCTGGCGACATTCAGTATCATGTAGCCGACGGTCGCCTTGATGAAGCCGGCCAGACATTCGTAGATCGGCTTGCGCAGCAGCGCATAACCGGCGAAGACGATAAAGCCGATGAAGAATTGCGGCTTCGTCAAGACGTTGTTCTGGAAGAACTCCCAGACACTTATTAGTATATCCATTTTTCTCCCCCTTGGGCAGTCCCCCTTAGACTGCCCTCACCTCACAGCCAGCGGTCAGCCGAGCTTCTCAAGATCGGCCGGCGTCTTTGCTGCGAGTACTTTAGCGACAAGTTCCTCATCCGACATCTCTTCGGCGAGCTCTGACAGATTCTGCAGATGGATGGCATTGTCCGTCGAAGCCAGCACGAAGAACAGCCGCGCGTCATGCTCCCCATCGTCCGAGAAGCTTACCGGCTTCTCGGTCTTCATGAAGCAGATCGCTGTATCATTGACCCCGACGCCCTCCTGGGCATGCGGTATGCAGATATCCGGCGCTATGACGATGTACGGACCGAGCTCCTCGACTTTCGCGATGATCGCCTCGGGATACTCCGGCTCGATGGTGCCATCGTCGAGCAACGGCTGGCAGGCCGCGCGCACAGCATCGCGCCAGTCGTCAAACCCTTCGTGGAACGAGTAGTGCTTCTTCTCTACTAACTCCTTGAACATTTAGCTTCCCCCTAAAAACCTTCAACAGTTCGTTATGCTCATTTCACGCTCATATGCTCCTATCAGAGGCAGGAGCGGAACGGTATGTTCTGCGGATGCTCGAAGCAATCCTCGAATCCACGGCGATGATGGAAGTATATCTTATCCTTGTCGCGCGGGTACATGTAGCTGCCGCCGACCTGCCAGAAGAACGGATGGAACTTGTACTCGTTGCGATCCTTCTTGAAATCGTAGAGCAGAGCGATCTCATTGCAGTCCGCCTGAAAGTTCGTCCACACATCCCAGTGGATCGGTACGACGACCTTGCACTGCAGGTTCTCGGCCATGCGCAGGATGTCCGTCGACGTCATCTTGTCCTGCATGCCGATCGGGTTCTCGCCGAACGAGCCGAACGCCACATCGATATCGTAATCCTTGCCGTGCTTCGCAAAGTAAATCGAGAAGTGGGAATCGCCGGAGTGATAGATGTTGCCGCCCGGTGTCTTCAAGAGGTAGTTGACGGCTTTCTCATCCATATCGGTCGGGCATTTGCCGGTGAGCTCCTCGCGGTCCGGGCCCGTCGAGTCCGTCGTCACGATGCAGGTGCGATCGAAGCTGTCGAGGCAGACGATCTCGATATCCTTGATCTTTATGACGTCGCCCGGCTTCACGACCTGGCAGCGCTCGACGGGTACGCCCCATTTGACCCAGGTATCGACGGCCTTCTGCGGACCGATGAACGGTACGGGGATCTCCTTGCCATCCTCATCCGTCGTCGTCATGCCGCTGTGCAGCACGTGAGCCGCCCACTCAGCACTCATGTGGTCCTGATGGTAATGCGTGGCGAGCACGGCGTCGACCTGCTTGAAAGCGAACGGATCGATGACGAACGGCACGTTACGCAGGTTCGGCTGCATCGTACGGCAGCCGCACATGTTGGCCATCTGATGACCGACCTTCATCTTGCCATCGCCATGCGTGCGCTTGCCGTTGCCGCACCAGAGGTCGACCGTGATGTTCGCCCCGCCCGGCGTCTTGAACCAGATGCCGGTGCAGCCCAGCCACCACATGCCGACCTGCCCCTCCGGCACGACCGTATTCTCGATGTCCTCGACGAGCCAGGTGCCCCACTCGGGGAACGTATTCATGATCCAGCTCTCACGCGTCATTTCCGAAATCTTGCTCATTTGTATCCTCCTGTTTCTCCCATATAAATCATTTTATGCTCGTTTTGTCTGCATTTCAACTTGATATGTTTATAATACACCATTTTTATGCTTATTTCAAGTCCTTTTACGGTAAAAAAATAATATTTTTTCTAAACGAGCATATTCGTTTGCTTTATATGCTCGTTTAACGCTTGATTTTTATGCTCATCTTCTATATAATATGCATAGATAGTTCGGGACGGATATCCTTCCGCTACTATGATCGTGCATCTTTTCTGTGCGATTCGCATGCCTGAGATTGTTTGATTCACATTTGGCTCATATATATGGATATATGGACTCATTTACTACCATATGTCCTTGACCGTCAGGCAAAACTACACTATCATGTACTTATAGAAAGGAAGACTGCTGATGAAGAACAGTCGCAGCATTGTGATCCGCCGTCAGCAGGCGTTGCTCCAGCTTCTGAAAGAGCAGCAAAGAGTAGACGTCGAGGCGGCCGCCAGCGCCCTCGCAGTATCACCTACCACGATAAGGCGCGACCTCATGACCTTCGAGCGCCAGCATCTCGTGAAGCGCTACCATGGTGGTGCCACGCTGATCAGCGGTACGCTCCACGAGGAAGATGCCGGCTCCTATGCCCCCAGCACCGATGTTGACGAGGCGCAGAAGCGGGCCATAGCCAGCTATGCGGCCGGGCTGATCGATGATGGCGATACGATATTCATCAACAGCAGTACGACGACATTGCTCCTGCTCGACTACATAAAGGACAAGCATGTCATCGTCGTGACCAACAACACGCGCGTGATCGACTATCCGCACGACCCGCTCGTCACCGTCATCCTGACTGGAGGCGAGCTATACTCCCGCCGGCCATCGCTCATCGGCAGCTTCGCCCTGCAGACACTGTCAAAGATAAATGCTGACAAAGCCTTCATCGGTGTCGGCGGTATCAGCGTCGCTGCGGGCATAACGACCTCCGTACTGCCGGAGACCGAGATCAATGCCACCATGATGCGCCGCGCCCCGGGAGCCGCCTATGTGCTCACGGCCAACAAGAAAATCGGACGCGAGCATAACTTCCTCTCGGCCCCCATAACGAGTGTAGACTCACTCATCACCGGCGTCGGTGGCGACGCATCCGAAATCGCCAACCTGCGCGCCGCCGGCGTAGACGTCGTCGAGCTGGAGTTCGCCGACGCCTGAACCACAGTCAATCTGTATATCAGGAGTAATCCTATATAGGTATATATCTATCCACAAAGAGTAAAGGAGAAGATTTATGAGCATCGACACTACTTGCGTCAACGCCATCCGCGTGCTGGCGGCAGACGCCATCCAGAAGGCAAAATCCGGTCATCCGGGCCTGCCGCTCGGATCGGCTGCCATGGCCTATGAGCTGTGGGGCCATCATATGAAGCACAACGCCAAAGACCCGAAATGGGCTGACCGCGACCGCTTCGTCCTGTCGGGCGGCCACGGATCCATGCTGCTCTACTCGCTGCTGCACCTCTATGGCTACGGCGGACTCTCGCTCGACGACCTCAAAGAGTTCCGTCAGCTCGGCTCGAAGACTCCGGGCCATCCGGAATACGGCCATACGATCGGTGTCGAGGCTACGACCGGCCCGCTCGGCGCCGGCATGGCGATGGCTGTCGGCATGGCCATCGCAGAGCGTCATCTCGCTGCGACATTCAACAAGCCCGGCTATGAGATCGTCGACCACTACACCTACGCGCTCGGCGGCGACTGCTGCCTCATGGAGGGCATATCCTCCGAGGCCTTCTCGCTGGCCGGCTCGCTGGGCCTGTCGAAGCTCATCGTCCTCTACGACAGCAACAACATCACCATCGAGGGCAGCACCGACCTCGCCTTCACCGAGAACGTGCAGGGCCGCATGAAAGCCTTCGGCTGGCAGACGCTCGAGGTCGAGGATGGCAATGACCTCGAAGCCATCGGTCTCGCGATCGAGGCAGCCAAGGCTGACCATGAGCATCCGTCCTTCATCACGGTTCACACGCAGATCGGCTACGGCTGCCCGGCCAAGCAGGGCAAAGCCAGTGCCCATGGCGAGCCGCTCGGCGAGGAGAACGTCAAAGCCCTGAAGGAGAACCTCGGCTGGCCGGAGCCGGACAAGAGCTTCATCGTGCCGGATGAAGTATATGCCCACTACAAGGAGCTCGCCGCCCAGGGCGAGAGCGCCGAGGAGAAATGGCAGAAGCTCTTTGCTGACTACAGCGCGAAGTTCCCGGAGGACCGCGCCAAGTGGGATACGTTCCACAGCGACGTCGATGCCAAGGCGATCTGGGATAACGAGAGCTACTGGCAGGTCGAGGACAAGCCGCAGGCTACGCGCTCCCTGTCCGGCCAGATGCTGAACCGCCTCAAGGACATGATCCCGCAGCTCATCGGCGGCAGCGCCGACCTGGCTCCGTCGAACAAGACGCACATGAATGACGAGGCCGATTTCTCGAAGAACAACTATGCCGGCCGCAACATGCACTTCGGCATCCGCGAGCTCGCGATGGCCGGTATCGCGAACGGCATGAGCCTGCACGGCGGCATGCGTCCGTACGTCGCTACGTTCTTCGTGTTCAGCGACTACACGAAACCGATGGTCCGCCTGGCCGCTCTCATGAAGCTGCCGATCACCTACGTCTTCACGCACGACAGCATCGGCGTCGGCGAGGACGGTCCGACTCATGAGCCGATCGAGCAGCTGGCCATGTTCCGCGCCCTGCCGAACTTCAACACGTTCCGCCCGGCTGACGGCCTCGAGACGGCTGCCGGCTGGTATCTGGCCGTGACGTCCAAAGAGACGCCGACCGGCCTCATCCTGACGCGCCAGAACCTGCCGCAGCTCGCCGGCTCCGACCGCGAGGGCGCTCTGAAGGGTGCCTATGTCATATCCGAGGCCAAAGACGCCCAGAACATGGACGGCATCCTCATCGCCAGCGGCTCCGAGGTCAGCCTCGCCATCGACACGCAGGCCGAGCTCGCCAAATCCGGTCTCGATGTGCGCGTCGTATCGATGCCGTCGATGGACCTCTTCCGCCAGCAGCCGGCCGAGTACCGCGAGAGCGTCCTGCCGAACGCCGTGCGCGCCCGCGTCGCCGTCGAGGCGCTCGCCGGCTTCGGCTGGGGCGACTACGTCGGTCTTGATGGCGCTGTCGTCTGCATGCCGGGCTTCGGCGCTTCGGGCAAGGGACCGGAGCTGTTCAAGCATTTCGGCTTCACCGTCGAGCGTGTGACCGAGGTCGCCAAGAACGTCATCGCCCGCAACAAGAAATAAACCATCTGCCTGACAGACACATAAATAATCAAAGGAGCACGAGTTCACCGCTCGTGCTCCTTTTTATAAGGTTCGTTATCTGATATACTAGAGGCGAATCAATACGTTTTTACAGGAGGTAATGACCATGAAACTAGCCGCCATCGGCACGGGCAAGATCATCAACGATGCGCTCTATGCCATCCAGCCTATAGAGTCTATCGGGCGCAACGCCATATTCGCCCGTCCGCACAGCCAGGCCAAGGGCGAGGCTCTCGCCGCGAAATACGGCGTGAAGGCCGTCTATACCGACTATGACGAGCTGCTCGCCAAAGCCAATATCGACACGGTCTACATCGGCCTCGTGAACAGTGCGCACTATGAGTACGGCAAGCAGGCCCTGCTCGCGGGCAAGAACGTCATCATGGAAAAGCCATTCACAAGCACGCTGGCCGAGGCCCAGGATCTCATCGACCTTGCCCGTCAGAACGGCCTCTACATATTCGAGGCCATCACCGTGCTGCATACGCCGGTGTTCGAGAAAATGAAAGCCAGCCTGTCCAAGCTCGGCCCGCTGCGCATGATGCTCGGCAACTACTCGCAGTACTCCTCGCGCTACGACGCCTATCTGGCCGGAGAGGTGCCGCATGCCTTCGACGCCGCCTACCTCGGCGGCGCCCTGCGCGATATCAACGTCTACAACATCCACTACGCCGTCTCGCTGTTCGGCCTGCCAAAGGGCGTGCACTACTATCCGAACCGTGGCTTCAACGGCATCGATATCTCGGGAACGCTCGTGCTCGAGTATGATGGCTTCTCCGCCGTCTGCACGGGTGCCAAGGACTCCGACAGCCCCTGCTTCATCTCCATCCAGGGCGAAAAGGGCTGGATGCGCATCGATGGCAAGCCGAACGTCGCCCCGAACCTCACCGTCACCCATGTCATCGACGCCCCCGCCGGCAGCGAGCAGCGTGACGCCGCCGGCGCCATCATCCGTCAGACGACGACGGAAACATTCGTCCCTGAGCCCCATCATCACCGCATGACGCAGGAGTTCACCGACTTCGCCCGCATCATCGATACGGATGACCGCGCAACCTCTGACCATCTGGCCGCAGAAACGCTGAACGTGATGAAGGTCGTCGAGGCCGCCCTCCGCTGAACAATCGGAATGCTTGCATGACAGAGAGGACGGCTCAGGCTTCGGCGTAGCATTTCTCGATGAACTCGCGCGTCGCCACCGCATTATCCGGCTTCGTATTCTCGAGCGTCGCATGGATATAGGGCTTGCGCTGCTTGATGAAACGCATGATATCGGTGTAGTCCATGAGGCCGGTGCCGCAGGCCATGGATACGAGGTCGCTGCCATCGTCTTTCGGCCGGAAATCCTTCAGATGCACGACGGCCACATAGTCGCCGAGATCCTCGATGGCCGTGCGGATGATCTGCTCCCGGTCGGCATAGTTCTCCCGGCCCAGCAGATTGACCGGGTCGAGTATGATGCGCAGATTCGGCGAGTCGATGGCCCGCAGCACCGCCAGTGCCCGCTTCGAATCATAGACGATATGCTTCCAGACCGGCTCGATGGCCAGTATCACGCCGAACTGCTCCGCACAGCGCACGACCGGCCGCAGATTCCCGATGAACGTCCCCAGAGCCTCAACCGTGTGACATTCCGGTCCCGGCGTATAGCTCGTGTTCGGAGCACCGGTCTCCGTGCCCACGACGCCGGCGCCGAGCTGGGCGGCAAAACGTATATTGTCATAGTAGCCCTGCTGGATATCGCGCAGCTGCTGCGCGTCCGGATTGGCCAGGTTCTTGTAGTTGCCGAGCACGGCTATGTCGATATCGTATTTCGCGAATAGTTTCCTCAAATACATAGCATAGCCCGGCGTCAGAGCCTGATTGCCCGGATAGTCGGCCAGCACCTTCGTGAGGGCCAGATGCCCGCATTTGAATCCCTGCTGGCGAGCGATGGACAACCGCTCCTCGAGAGTCCCCGGCGCTATATCATGAAGTCTTATTCCCAGCTGCATCTTTATCGCTCCTGTTCTTTATTCATGTAACCATAGGTAAACCGTTCCACTACGTACATTCTAGCATAAGTGCGCTAAAATGCAATAATATTATCAGATAGACAAAAGCCCGGCTCGCCGATGACCGATCATCATCAGCGAGCCGGGCTTTCGCAATCGCTGCCGGAAGCTCAGCCTACGAGCTGGTAGCCGGCAGCCTCGATGACCTTGGCGAAATCGGCCTGGTCGATATCGTGCGTAGCCTCGACATCGGCCGTGCCGGCCTCGAGGTTCACGCTGACCGACGTCACGCCCTCCATCTTGGCCAGGGCATCATGCACATGCTGCTGGCAATGAGCGCACATCATACCATCGATTTTAAGCTGTTTCTTCATAGTAGCATCTTCTCCTTCACCTGACGCTGTTACTGATTCATCTATAGCAGCTGCGACTCCGCCCGCAGCTGATGCCGCAGGTTTCGGAGAGGCAGTGGCTTCACCTGTCTCACGGTCCACCCGGAAGAACTTGAGCCGCAGGGCGTTCATGACGACGCAGACGCTCGACATACTCATAGCCGCTGCACCGATGACCGGTGACAGCTTGATGCCGAAAGCCGGATAAAGCGCGCCAGCCGCCAGCGGTATGCAGATAACGTTGTAGAAGAACGCCCAGAACAGATTTTCCTTTATGTTCTTCAGCACGGCCCGCGAGAGGCGGACGGCGCTGACAGCATCGCGCAGATCGCTGCGGATGAGCACGGCATCGGCGCTCTCTATCGCCACATCCGTACCCGCTCCGATAGCGATACCCAGATCGGCCTGCGCCAGCGCCGGCGCATCGTTGATACCATCGCCGATCATGGCGACCTTGTGCCCCTTGTCCTGCAGTTTCTTTATATGGGCAGCCTTGTCGCCCGGCAGCACGCCGGCGATGACCTGCGGTATGTCGAGACGACGACGCACTGCCTCGGCCGTGCGGGCATTGTCGCCGGTCAGCATGACCACCTTTATGCCCAGTTCGGCGAATTTCTTTATGGCATCACGGCTCGTCGCCTTTTCCATATCAGCAGCGCCTATGATACCTATGAGCTGCGTCCGGCCATCGACCTGTTCGGCGAACAGCAGCGGCGTAGCCCCCGCATCGGCCAGCTCACCGAGCTCGCTCTCTGCTGCCGACGTATCGACATGGAGCTCCTGCATGAGCCGGCTGTTGCCGGCAAAATACGTCCTGCCCTGGCACTCAGCCTGCACGCCGCGGCCTGGCAGGGCCTGGAAGCCGGTCATGGCCAGCGGAGCTGCCCCCTGCGCCGCAGCATATTCCGTGACGGCCTCCGCCAGCGGATGCTCGCTCCCCTGCTCGAGACCAGCCGCGAGTCCGAGCAATACTGACTCGTCGACGCCGTTATACGCCTTCAGCGCCGTCACGCGCGGATGCCCCTCCGTGATCGTGCCGGTCTTGTCCATGACGACGGTATCGATGCTCTGCGCGATCTCGAGCGCCTCGCCCGATTTGATGAGGATGCCGTTCTCCGCCCCCTTGCCTGTGCCGACCATGATGGCGACCGGCGTAGCCAGCCCCAGCGCGCACGGGCACGATATGACGAGTATCGATATCGCGATGGAAAAAGCGAACTCAGTCGAGGCCCCGGCCGCCAGCCAGATGCCGCCGACAATGACGGCTATCGTGATGACGGCCGGTACGAATATACCGGCTACCTTGTCCGCCATGCGCGCGATCGGCGCCTTCGAGGCGCTGGCCTCATCGACGAGATTGATGATCTGGCTGATCGTCGTATCCTGGCCGACGCGCTGCGCCTCCACGATGAGCCGGCCATTCTTGTTGATGGTCGCCGACGTCACTTTGTCGCCCGGCCCCTTGGCCGCCGGGATGCTCTCGCCGGTGATGGCCGATTCATCGATGGCCGACTGCCCTTCGATGACGACGCCATCAGCCGCCAGCCTTTCGCCCGGCTTCACGACGATATGGTCGCCCACGCGGAGCTCGGCTGCCGGTATGGTGACCTCGGCTCCGCCGCGCAGCACGACAGCCTGCTTCGGCGCGAGATCCATGAGCTTCTCGAGCGCCCGGCTCGTCTGGCCCTTGGCCCGGGCCTCGAGATATTTCCCGACGGTGATGAGCGTCACGATCATGCCCGCTGACTCGAAATACAGGTTGCGGCTGTAGTCCGCGACGAGCGCCATATCACCGTGCCCGAGCCCCCAGCTCATGCGGAATATGGCAAAGACTCCGAACAGCGCCGAGGCCATCGAGCCCATGCCGACGAGGCTGTCCATATTCGGCGCCCCCTGCAGCAGGGTGCGGACCCCCACGATGTAGTAGCGCCGATTCAGATACATGATCGGCAACACGAGCATAAGCTGCGCGAACGCGAATGTTATCGCGTTCGCGGGCCCGTCGAATACGGCCCGCACGATATCCGGCACCGGCAGGCCGAACAGCTGGGCGAAAAGCCCATGCATCGATATGTACAGCGTCGGCAACAGGAAGATGATCGACCAGATCAGGCGATGCTTCATCTCGGCGGCTGCCTTTTCGAGCGGCTTCTCCGCTGGTGCTGCCGCGGCAACCGCAGGCGCTGCGGCCCCGAGCGGAGCCTTTACGCTGGCTCCATAGCCGGCCTGTTCCACGGCGGCAATGATGGCCTCCGTATTCGTGACCTGCGGATCATACTCGAGCTGCATCGAGTTCGTCAGCAGATTGACAGTGACATCTTCCGTGCCCTCGAGCTTCGCCACGGCCTTCTGTACGCGGGTCGAGCAGGCCGAGCAGCTCATGCCCGTTATATCGAATTTTTCCTTTTTCAAGATGATCCCTTCTTCGTAGTGCCCCGGCAGCCGGCTTGAAAGGTACGGGCCGGCTGCCCCTGATTATCATTTCAGACTCTTGTTGAGCAGCTTGATGAGCTCCTCGACCGACTCCTCGCGCCCCGCGCGGATATCGCTGATGACGCAGGTGCGGATATGCTGCTCGAGCAGCTCACGCCCGAAACTGGCCAGCGCTGACTGCGCCGCCATGACCTGGGTCAGGATATCTACGCAATATCGCTCCTCATCGAGCATGCCGTGGATGCCACGGATCTGCCCCTCGATGCGGTTGAGCCGCGTATTGAGCTTCTTATACGTCTCATTGTCGCGATGTTTATGCTGCACACCATCCGCATCGATGTATCTCTCGTTCGCGGCATGACCGCAGCAGCATTTATCTTCAGCCATATTACTCTCCTTGCCTGTGCACCGGCTCTACAAAATACCCCCATGAGGTATATTTGAATCATATACCTCGTGGGGGTATTTTGTCAAGAATTATTTTCAACGAAAATCTCAATAAGCCGCGCTGCCGATCTGCCGGCCTACGAGGCTGCCCACTACGGCAGCCAGGCTGCCTGCATCGTCGATGCGCGCGCAGTCCTCACCGAATATGCGCCGGGCGGCATCATCCGTTATAGACGCTGCTATGACGCTGTTCACGAGTCCGACGAGCTTCACGCCCTGCCGCCGCAGCTCGCGAGCCCCGGTCGCGGCATCCGCCACAGCATCCGCCCCGCGGTAGCCGGTCGTCAGCGTCGTCTGTCCCACGGCCAGCCCCAGCTCGTCACTCGGATGCGCATCCGTCAGCACGAGCAGCAGCTGCTCCTGCTCCGTACCGAGCAGATAGGGCATCGCCCGCAGTGCCAGCCCATCGCGGTTCCAGCCCCGGGCGAAATAATCGAACACGCCCTCGCAATCGGCGGAGCGGAATTCCTTCAGCCGGCGCAGTATCGTGAAGCCACGCTGGCTGCAGAACGATACGACCTGCACCTCGATGCCGGCCAGCACGAGGCTCCGCGCGATCGCGTATGCCTGCGAAGCGATGAGAGCCTGCTGATCCGCCCGCGACTCGGAGCCATCCAGCAGCAGCGTCACCTGGAAATCAGCCCAGCTCGTCTCCTGGCTGGCACGGAATACCCGCTCATCCTCCGCATACAGCGCCCGCCAGACCGCGCCTGCCTCGAGCTCGCCGTGCCGGCTCCGAAGCCGCAGCGGCTGACGGTAGACCGCCAGCAGACTGCGCAACCGGTCGCGCAGCTCGCGGATGCTCGTATGATAGCGGGCTGCCTGGGACTCGTACCAGGCGCGATTCGCCTGACGCGCCTCAGAATCACGCCGTCCCTGGGCAAAGTAAAGCTGCGCCAGCGCATGACCGTCCCGGCAGATCTCATGCTCTATGAGCTCCCGCTCGCCCTCCGGCAGCAGCGGCGGCCCGTATTCCTCAGCCAGACGGTCCAGCTCCCGCTGCGTCCGTGCTGCGCTGCGCCCCCACGACAGCCCCTCAGGACCGCCGCCAGGCACCGCGCCGCCCTCCTCGAGCACAGGCCGCTCGATATGCTCGATATCGCCCTCGAACTGCACGCGCAGCGGCAGGAGCCGCCGCAGCCAGGCATTCATCCATGTCCCCAGCGATATATGATACCCTCGCCGCCTCAGCACATCGCGGAACCGGAGCACGAAAAAACGGCGCAACACCTCGCGGGTGCGCGCTATGATGCCCTCCGTATCGATATCGCCGGGATACCGCAGCGCCGCATAGAGGCGCCTGTCCCACGGATTCAATATACCGGTCGGCTCCCCCAGCAGCTCATGCGCCCGCCCGGCCTCAAGCGTATGCACGATATCGCTGCGCAGCATGCGCTGCTGCATGGACATATCCAGCTCATCGGACAGCCGACGGCGCGCGTGCTCCTGAGCCAGCTCGCGCAGCACCGGCCGGACAGGCAGCTCACGCTCATATACAGCGTTCTCGATCCCCTGCCATAGGATATCGATGAATACCGAGCGCAGCAGGGACTCATCGAGCTCCCGCATATAGCTGCGCAGCTGCCCGGCATCGTAGTAGCGATGAGCCAGCCCTACGACGAGATTCATATAGATATCCGGCTCGCCATCGCGATAGAAAGACAGCACTTCCGGCACGAATCCATACTCCCCGGCAGCCGTCCAGACGACATTCAGCGCCCGGCGCTCCCGCTCGGAGCGGCCCTTCGACGCCCGGACAGCCCCTCCCGGCCTGCTCATGCGAACACCTCGGCTGCCGTCATCTTCTCCGGTACGCGCAGGTCGATCGCATCCTCGACGAGATGGCGTTCCTCGCCGGCAAAGCACTTGTTCACCAATCCCATGGCCAGCGCCTTGCGCACGCCGAGCCCGAGCCGCACGAGCTCCACGGCCGCCAGCAGGCCGCGCAAATCGACCGCCTTGCCGGATATCTCGCCGCTGACGCTCTTCTGCTGCAGCTCCAGGAACAGCCGGGCGAACATCGCCGCGGCATCCGTCCGCAACCCCGGCTGCTCCGTCCGCAGCAGCCGCTCCAGCCCTTCCTCGTCAAGCGTCGGCAGCTGCAGCACGACGAAGCGCGAGGCCAGCGCCTCATTCAGCTCCCGCGTCCCCGCATAGCCATGATTCATCGTCGCTATGAACCGCGTCGCCGGATGCAGGCGCAGACGTCCATAGCCCGGCACATCGAGCAGCCGCCGGTAGTCGAGCAGCGAATGCAGCACAGCCAGTGCCTCGTTGCGCGCCATATTGATCTCATCGAGCACGCCGAAGCCGCCCGCCGCCGCACACTCATAGACCGGCCCGGGCCGGAACTCCACCCGGCCGGCGCGGAACGTGTCCATGCCGAGCAGGTACGAGGCGTCCATATTGATATGAAAAGAGACATTCCAGTCCGGCCGCCCGAAAGCCGCCGCCAGATTCTCAGCCAGGACATTCTTGCCGGTAGCCTTCGGCCCCTCGAGCAACAGGTTCTCTCCCGCCAGCAGCGCCGCGATCGCCGCCTCCAGCACCTCGCGTCCATAGTAGAGGTAGCGCGGCGTCACGACCGTACGGGCCGCCGCATCGTCCGGCGTCCACGGATAGCGCTCGCGATATTCGCGCACGCCAGCGAGCAGGGCTTCACTCACGCCCTGCTCGCGAAAAGATTCCAGAATATCTTGGCTCAACATACAATCCCCCATCCATCATAGCCGGCCATCACCCGAGCCCGTTCCCTCAGGGACCGGCATAGATCTCGCGGCCGCCATGCGGCCCGTCATCATACCGGAAAGGTTCGTGGTGGTTCGCATGAGCCTGCTCAGGGCCGCAGTAATCGCGCCGCGACGTCCCCCGTATCACCTCGCCGAGGATGCGTCCCCAGTCGATCCCGTTGCTCTTCAGCGGATGCGCTTTCTTATCGGCTTTCTGCAGCGCCTCCCATATATCATCATCCGTCTTGTCCGAGGCGTTCCAGGCCAGCTTCAGCTCATTATAGGAGTCATCCCACTGCTTGTGATCATAGTAGATGAGCCCCCGGTAGTAGTGGCTGCGCCATATGGGATAAATGCTGTTATCATGAGGTGTCTTTTCCGCCGCCGCGAAATCCTCCAGCGACAGGCTGTCGCTGTTCAGCTCATAATAGGCCCGCCCGCGCAGATAGTAGGCATAGGCCAGCGGACTGTCCGTGACCTGCTCATCGCGGATGACGTCGCTGAGCTGCGCTATGGCCGCATGCTGCTCGCCGCGCTGTATCTTCGCGACGCAGTCATCGAATATGCTGCTCAGCGTATACTGATTCTCGAGTCTCTTCTGCAGGACATCGCGCTCCGCCCCCTGCGACTGCTGGTATTTCGCCAGCAGCTCCTCATTCTGCTTCTTCAGCGCGTCGCGCTCCTGCTGCAACTTCTCGAGCTCATCCTGCTTCTCGAGCATCGCCTTCAGATCGATCTGCGAGGTATCGACCTCCGCCGTCAGCGTGACCGTATACTTCCAGACCCCGTTGCTCAGTTCCGGAGTCGCCTTTTCATCCTGCACCTTCAGGACCGCTCCGGAGATCGTCTTCACCTGATCCTCGGTCAGCGTATAGTTCTGCGTTTTCGAATAGCTCTCGACGTAGACCCCGGCCTGCTCGACCGCCGAGCGCATCGCCTCCTGACGCGCTGCATCCTTCGCGATCTTCGGCGAATCATTCTCGCCCATGATATATACACCAGTAGCCGTTATGATCTGCGGGGCCGCCTGGGCGCAGCTGCCTCCGACACATATAGCCAGCACCATGAGTACCATGAATATCCGTCTCATCATGCCATCACCCTTCCATTTCCAACTGCATCTATATATTATTTCGTTTTTTCACAGCTTCATGATAAGGACTTTGGCTATCATACGCTTTAGCTTTTCATAACAGGCACATTAAAAATATACATCTGCAACTATCTCAATCCTCCAGCGGCAGGCGCTCCAGCACCTCTGCCGGCAGGTCGTTGAAATTGATGACCGGGGCCGGATGCGCTTCGTGCGGCCGGATGATTTTCTCCATCCAGATCATATCGTACCAGCGATCGAACTTTCGCCCGCACTTCTCGAAGCGCCCCACCAGCCGGTAGCCCATATGCGCATGGAACTCCGGACTGTTCGCATCGAGATAGCTGTCCGCAGCCTGCCCCGGCGGATTCACGCCGATGCAGGCATTGAGATTCGTGACATTCATAGCAGCCAGTATCTGCTCCAGCGCGCGATACAGCCGGCCACCCGCACCGCTGTGCCGGACCGTCATATCCACATAGATCGAGAGCTCGACCGACCAGTCATACGCCTCGCGACCGACAAAGGGCGAAACATAGGCATAGCCGACCGGCCGCCCCTCCCGCTCCGCCACGAGATACGGATAGCGCAGACTATGCTCAGCGATGCGCCGCCGGAACTCCTCGACGTCCGGCACCGTCCATTCAAAAGTGATCGCCGTGCGCTCGACATACGGTCGGTATATATCCAGCAAAGCCGCCGCATCACTGAGCCGCGCCCGGCGGATAACGATATCTGCCATGAGTGAACCCCCTCCACAAACAATTGCAAAAGCTCATTTTTCACTGGGCCGCCAGCTGATTCGTCACCGCGAGGAAATGGCTCGGTATCGGCTGACGAAGTTTCCATATAATACTCACGGGACGGCTGCCGGTATGCCGGACGTAGTCAGCGTTGCCAAGGAACACGTATGGCATGCTACCCGCAAAATCTTTTTTGGCCTCACGCACAAACAGCAAGATGTTTTGCCCCAATTCCCGATTATGGAAATACCGCCGCGCCGTAGCTGACGTATCTGAAGTAGTGCTCTGAGATTCCCAATGGAACAACGTCTCATTCAGCGAATAATCATGATACATCGTCGAGGGCGAATAGTCTTTTTCGCTCTTATTCAGCGTAATAAAAAGCAAATCACTATGCTTATCCTTGCACTGATAGACGCCCTGCCGCAGCGTATTGGGTTTCAACATGTCAAAGGTAGCACAGAGCTGATCGCGCGTATAGTGGCAATGGACCCGCAGCGGGCACGCGAAATCGAGATCATTATCATGACCGACATAGCGAAGCTGCTGCAAGCGCAGCGTGACGATATCATGAAGCTCCGCGAGCAGATGTGGATTCTGCTTCAATCCGGCCAGCCGGTCCAGAATCGTGTGCTTGGCATTATCTGAAATATTATCATGCCAGATCGTGAAATACATCATCTGCAACATGCGCAGCTCAAGCTCTGTCAGCGAGCGTTTATTTACCTCGTCAATATGTGGCAAGACGGTGGCGAGGAACTCCAGCCATACCGAGTCATCGGCATCCGCAAATCCGGAAAGCGATTTTGTCAGCACATCCTCATCAGGCTCATGGAACTCCGGTATCAGCTCTGCAGTAGCACAGAGACGCTGCAGGGAAAATGGCACACTGCGGTGATAAAAGCGCTGCAACGTCAAGCCATTATCATCTAGATACTGCTGCAACGTCGGTGCCATCTCGTACCCTGACAACGCCTCGAGGAAACTATTCTTATTATTGAGCTGATGCTTTATATTGTCCAGGATGAATGATTGGGCCCGTTCCTCCAACTCGATAAAGCAACCATGCGGAAGGGAAGTGAATCCTTTGGCGATTTCATCGCTCAGGCGATGATGGTTCGGCAGCAGCAACGCGGTGAATTTCTCAGCGAAGCGATAGTGGCGATTCGCCTGACCGATGAAATCAAGCACGGTCAGACAATCTTTGCCATCGGCTAAACGCAGACCACGGCCCAACTGCTGGAGAAATATCGTCAAAGAATCGGTCGGCCGCAAGAATAATATCGTGTCGATACTGGGAATATCGACGCCCTCGTTATATAGGTCAACGACAAATATGATCTTTACTTCGCCAGTGGCCAGTTTTTCTTTCGCCTGACGGCGTTCTTCATCCGCGGTTTGAGCGCTGAGGCTCAGCGCCGGGATGCCATGCGTATTAAAGAACTCCGCCATGAAGTCAGCGTGATCGCATGATACGCAGAAACCGATGGCATGCATGTCGGCAATGCTGGTGACATATCTTTGCACGCTTTGCATAATCAGGGCCGCACGTTGGGCAGCTTTTTTATGATCGAGGACATACACATTATTCAGGTCACTCTGACGATAGCGGCCACGCTCCCAATGCAATTGTGAGAGGTCTACGATATCTGTGACACCAAAATAGTGGAACGGTGAGAGCATGCCACCCTCTATAGCGTCCGGCAGACGCAGTTCAGCCGTGATATGACCACCAAAATATTTCGTGATATCCTGAGAATCCATACGCTCCGGCGTGGCCGTGAGACCGAGCAATATCTTCGGCTCATAGTAATTCAGCAATGGCTGATAAGAAGCGGCCGCCGCATGATGCGCTTCATCGATGACAATGTAGTCGTAGGAATCAGGACGGGTATGACACTGCCATTCCTTGGCATTAAATGTCTGGATGGACATAAACAGATGAGCGAGCTGCCGTTCATTTTCCGGCATATTGTTCCCTACCCACAGGCCGCCGAAATTGGCGTCGCGCAATACCACTTGAAAACAAGCCCGGCTCTGGCTGAGTATCTCCTCACGATGAGCAATGAATAACAGGCGATGCGGTTCATGCGGATGCTCCTCGCAGAAGCGCTTATAGTCGAATGCCGCAATCATCGTCTTGCCGCAGCCAGTCGCGATCGCTAGCAGATTCCTACTGTTATGCCTGATGATACGTTCGCTAGCAATTTCTTCCAGTATTTGCTTTTGATAGAAGTACGGCCGTATGGTAAACAGATAGATGGCCGAGTTATCTGCGACCATCGAGCCTTTTTCCTGTTGCAGAGCAAACGTCAGCTTTCGTTTGTCATTCTCATTATCGCTCTCGTAGGGCTCGAATTCCGGTGTGTTCCAGTAGGTATCGAAAGTAGCCGCTATTTTGTCCATCATGGCTGGCGCATCATGACTGGTCAGTTTCGTATTCCACTCCAGACCAGTAGACAGCGCCGCCTGCGACAAATTTGATGACCCAATATACGCCGTATCATATCCGGTATCACGATAGAATATGTATGCTTTGGCATGGAGACGCGTCCGCTTCGTATCATAAGATATGCGAATGCTGGTATTGGGCAGCTTAGCCAGCTCATCGATTGCCTTGACGTCAGTAGCCCCCATATATGACGTTGCTATGAGGCGCAGCTGACCGCCGCGCTGGGTGAACTGCTGCAAGTCTTCGAATATCAGGCGCAAACCGCTCCACTTCACAAAAGACACCAGCATATCGATGCGATCCGAGGAGCATATTTCACGTTTCAACTCACTGGCCAGAGATGGCTCAGCCTTGGCGCCTGTAAAGAGCGAAGTCTCGACGAGAGACGTTTCCGGCCGAACCATATGAACAATTTTTTTCTTGCCGATATAAGCCGTCTCCGGAGCTATGCTGAGCAACGTCTGGGCTTCTTTGTAAATAGTTTCATCATCGAGCCCGACTTCGTTCGTGCGCTGTTCGAGAAAGTTCAATATATCATTTACCAGCTGAATTTGTGCCGCCAAGCCATCGTCATTATGCTCAGCCGTTGCCGTCAATACGCGTTTGATGATATGCGACAGATATTTTGTCAGCGTCCCAGCTGCCTCCGCTTGATCAATGCCTGTAACCTCTATGCGCTCGCGCGGCAGCTCCGCTAAATCGCGTTGCAGTCCCTCCGACACAATGCGCTCATATATCCCCGGAATGACATTCTTCATAGCCTCAACCTTCAGTCTTTCCTTGTCGAATCATCGTATTTCCCCAAAGCGTTTTTTTGCGCTATATATGATAAAAAAACCTCCGGAAAAACCGGAGGCTTGATGTTCGATGGAGCTGATTATAGGATTCGAACCTACGACCTGCTCATTACGAATGAGCTGCTCTACCAACTGAGCTAAATCAGCATGTTTGCTTCGTGCGAACAATGTATATTATAGGGGCACGAAGCTTTTTTGTCAACACCTTTTTTGAAAAAATTTTAGGTGAGATGGTTGGTGGGTTAATCTTTGTGGATGAAGTCGGAGATGGATAGTTTCTTGCGTGTGGGCTGGCTGTAGGCGCCGTTATTGATATCCTGCAGCGTCGGCACGCCGGAGGACGGGTGTCCGGCTGGCTGGTCGGTTGGCGTGCGGTCGAATATGCTGCGGCGGCCGGGGGCGACGGCAGTGCTGGCCGGCTGGCTCGGTGTGTTGTTCTGGCTCGAGCTGATCGCCGAGGCCAGGCCTGGTATACCATGAGCCGGCACTGTCGTCTCTGCTGCGCCTGTCGCTGTCTGCGGGGCTGGTGCGGCAGCGGACGAGTCTGCTTTCTTGCCGTATTCCATCGGCTGGAGGACGATATCGAGCGTATCGCCGTTCTTTATCGGATCTGTGAAGTCGACCGGACGGCCGTTCACCAGTATGCTCACCGTCATGTGCGAGCTGGGAGCCGGCGGCTCGAATCCTACGGCCAGCAGGGCTTCGCTGACCATGGTGGCCTGTCGGTCGGAGCGATGGTATACGACGTCCGCTCCCTCGGTCATGACGGTGCCGGTGCTGGCCGCACGTCCATTCATCTTCAGCTCGACAGCAGCGGATGGTATGGCATACTCGCCGCCATCGTAGTATATGGTCAGCGACGTGTCACGCTCGGTTATATGCAGGATGTCGCCGAGCGTCGGCTCCTCCTCGGCATGATACTCGATGTGGTCGCCCTCATGCACCGGCATGGATATGGAGGCCGGTGCATCATTCAGCAACAGATCCGGAGTGGCTGTATAGGTGGCATCTTCACCGTTCAGCTTGTATTTCAGATGCCGTCCCTGAGGCGGATAGCCGGCCGCCAGCAATGCCTCGCCGAGGCTCTTGAATTCCCGTTTCTCTATATGGTCGTCATCCTGCAGCAGGTATCCGGCATCCTTTTCCTCGCCGTTTACGGTGATGTACTCGGTCAGGAATTTCTCGTGTCCGTTTATGTAGATGCGGTAGTCCGGTTCTTTGGAGACGATGTCCCCCAGACGGACCTCGGGCGTCTGACCGTTCTCGCCTGCCACGATCTTTATATGCGAGCCGTCGTGTATCGGGGTATCGAGATCGGCTTTCTCGCCATCGACCGTTATCTGGGCGAGGGTGCCCAGCGTCCCCGGGAAGAACTTCTTCTCCTGGCCGATCGTCACCATGAGGCCGAGCCCCGGACGCCCATTGAATTTGCGCATGTTCAGGCCCGCGTTCAGCAGGGCATCGGAGACCGTGAGCTCGCGGAAATTGAACAGGCTGTACTCTGCTCCATTGACGTAGACGGAGAAGAAATGCAGCGTATTGATCGAGGCGATTTTCAGTATGCCGAGCGGTGTCACGGCATCGGGCAGCTTCAGGACATCCGGCAGCTCCTCTACGCCGTCTACATTGTCCGGATGGCGCACGGCGACGCGGTTGGCCGGCATCTCGAGCGCGTCAGCGACGAACTCGGCCAGCTTCGGCGTCAGCGAGCCGCCGCCTACGAGCATGACGGCCTGCGGCGCATCGCTGTTGAGCTCTATGATCTGCTTCACGATGGCTTCGGCCAGCTTCTTGATGCTCGGCATGACCGGCTCGAGGACCTGCTCGGCCGTGAGCTGGCAGGGCGTGCCGAGGATATCGGTGAATTCCACCGACTCGCCTTTGGCTGCCTGGCGCTTGATGCGCTCGGCCACATTGAAATCGAGCAGGAAATGCTGCGATATGGCCTCGGTGATCTCATCGCCGGCCAGCGGCACCATACCATAGGCTACGACGGATCCATTGCGCGTGATGGCCACGTCAGAGGTGCCGGCACCGATATCGACGAGCACGAGGTTCAGATGACGCATCGTGACCGGTATCAGGACATTGATGGCCGCGATTGGCTCGAGGGTCAGCGCGCGCATCTCGAGGCCGGCGGCATGCAGGGCCGACTGCATGGAGTCGATGACCTGGCGCGGCAGGAATGTCGCTATGACGACGGCCTTCGCCTTCTGCCCGCGCTGGCCGACGAGCATGCGCAGGTCATTGTCATCGAGGACATAGCGTATGGTGCTGTAGCCCACGCAGTAGTAGCGTGTCGGGTCATCGACCGTGTGCGAGCTGACCAGCTTCGCCTGCGCCGCCTGCACGCCGGCGAAATCGAGGTTGCGCTGCTGCTCGGCCGTGATGATGCCACTCACGTCCATCTCGGCCTCAGCCGTCATCGTGTACAGCGCACGGCCGGCCGCGGCGACAGCCGCGTTATGCAGACGTCCGACCTTCTTCTCGAGCATCTTGCGCACCGTCGATATGATGGACGCTACCTGCGGCACATCGTGGATCTGCCCATCGAGCATGGCCCGCGTCTTATGCTCGAGGCGGTCCGTGGCTATGATCTTCAGCTGGCCATCCGCCTCGCGCTCGGCTACGATGCCGATGACGGAGCGGGTGCCGATATCCAGCGCGAATATCCGCTCCTTGGCCTTCCGCGGCGCAGAGGCGGATTTCTTGCGGCTGGTGCTCTTACGGCGGGTCGTGCGCCGCTGGGTCTTGCGGACCGGCTTCTCAGCGGCAGCTGGCGCTGGTGCGGCGCTGCCCGCCGGAGTATCGCTGCTGAGCTGGCTGGCTTTATCTGCTACTATAGGCATAGAGAAAATCTCCTAACTAAAATTAATATACAAAAAGGGATATTCTACTTATTTCGCGAATTATATAGGAAAGTCCTTTTTGCTAGACAAAAATCTTCCCGAAATGAGTGATGACAATGACTGGAAACAAAGAAGTAATTACCGGCAGCGACTACAAGCGCATGGTTTCGGGTGCCTATAGCGAAATGCTGCTCGAGTACGAAAACATCAACCAGCTGAAGGGTGCCGGGCATCTGCCGGGCACGCATGTGCTGCGCACGATGGGCGCCGCCGTCATGCCGCTGCAGGAGGTAAAGGATGACAGCATCGGCGGTCTGGCGCGGCGCGTCGGCACCGGAGCGGTATTCGGCTCGCGCGGCAGCGCTGGCATCGTGCTGGGCCAGCTTTTCCGCGGTCTCGCCAAAGGCCTGTCCGGCAAATACAACGCCACCTCGTCTGAATTCGGCAAGGCGTTCCAGTACGGCATCCTATACGCCCAGCGCGTCATACCCGATGGCGAGGAGCGCCCCATCATCAGCATCGCCAAGGCGGTGGCCAAAGGCGCCTATCATGCGGTGCGCGCCAACCTCCCCATCAGCGAGATACTCGAGGCAGCGATAAAGGCCGGCGAGAAAGCGATGCAGGATCTGCCGAGCGCCAAGGATGATGCCGGAGCCCATATCATGCTGTCGTTCCTGCGCGGCTGCCTCAAGGGCCTCGATGGCAACTTCGTCTCGCCTGCTGTCAGCCTGTCGCTCGGCCTGAGCTCGCGTCAGCCGGATCTCCCCGATCCGCGCACAGACCAGGTACGCCCCTACTGCGTACGCTTCTCGATCCGCAACTCGAAGCTCGATGTCGATGAGCTGAACAAGCTGTTCAAGGATAGTGCGACGTTCGCCCAGATAGAGGCTCAGGCGAAAGGCGTGCGCGTCCACCTGCATACCGACCACCCCGGTGTCGTACTCGATCAGGCCGTCGGCTGGGGACCGCTGCGCGATGTCTACATAACGAACATGAGCGAAAGCCATGTCCTCGGCGCTCATGACGCCCTCATGAAGGTAGCGCTGCTGGCCGTGGCCGAGAACAAGGTCCAGGCCCGCGAGCTGCAGGAGAACGGCATCAACATCATCGTAAGCGGCTCGGAGGAGTCCAGCCCGTCAGTCGCCGAGCTCGTGAATGCCGCCCACAGCGACCTGGCCGACGCCTACATCATGCTGGCCTATAGTCCTGATTTCCATCTGGCCTTCCGTCAGGCGAAACGGTTGCTCGGCAATCGCGTCGAGCTGGTGCTCTGCGACAGCAAGGCCGCCCAGGCTGCTGCCGTCAAAGCCTTTGATCCGCAGCTGTCAGCAGCCGAAAACGCCAAAATAATGAACGAGTGCGCTGCTGGAATCACCAAATAAGCGACTAAATATAATTTTTCACAGTTTTTCTAGACATTTCTACTTGAATTGTGTCCCATATTTTATTATACTAAAGGAGTGGTTCTGCTAGATCTATTATGTCCGAAGAGGAGGGTTTACCTTGGAGAGTTTTCAGGGTGACCTGTCCGCCGGCAGCCTCGACGCCCTCGAGCGGAATTTCCTTTCCCTCGAGAACAGTGCTGAGGATGTTCTACTGGATACGGTGGGACTAGGTCAAAAGATGCAGGAAGCATTCGACCGTCATGAGTCAGGTATATGCTCGACGGCGCTGAGGAAAGCGCTAGCGCAGATGTACTGATGCATGAACTGGGATGCTTCACCCCCCGGTCCTCACGGACCGGGAACGAAAATTCTCATAATCGTAACCCTTTTATGATTCATGTTACCCGTCCGGCGCACGATAAAGCCGGACAGCAAGAAGCCCCTCGCCACGAACTGTGGCGAGGGGCTTCGTAATGCAAGCTTCCTCCTCTGGGGGAAGTGCCGAGCGTAGCGAGGCGATAGGGGTGGCGAGACGCTATGTAGCGTCCAGCAACACATTGATGGATCGGCTACGTGAGCTATTTGTTAGTGGGCCGTTTATGCGATAGTACTCGAGTAAAGTTACTAGCTCGCCACCCCCACCACCGCTAGCGCGGTCCTCCTCCCC
>CACXCN010000087.1 GCA_902766095.1 uncultured Selenomonas sp.
CCCTATCAAGCATTCCCGCGGAAAGTACTTTCGTTCAAGCGCAGCGCGTTTAAGTACTTTCAAGGGACCTATTAATGGGAAAAATTTACTTTTAGCCAAACCACAATAGCGGAATGAAGGGACCATGCCTGCCGCGGTACTAACATGCTCAGGCTTGATAACAGTTTATTCCGTTACATCCCCCCATTCAAACTGGAATTACTTGATCGCTCCCATAATCGTCGGCAGTCCCATGGACAGCTGCGGTATGAACGTAACCATCAGCAGGCCGATAATCATGGCGGCATACATCGGCAGTATGGTCTTTATGCAGCTCTCGATAGGAATCTTGGCGATACTGCAGCCGACGAACAGCGCAGAGCCGACCGGCGGCGTGCAGAGACCGATGGCCAGATTGTAGATGAGCATGACGCCGAACTGTACCGGGCTCATGCCGCAGGCCGTAGCCACCGGCAGCAGGATCGGAGTCATGATGACGATCAGCGGTGCCATATCCATGACAGCGCCCAGCAGGAGCAGCAGGATGTTCATGGCCAGCAGGATGATGACCGTATTATCCGAGATGTTCAGCACACCCTGCGTGATGATGGCCGGCACCTTCAGGAATGCCATCATCCAGCCGAAAGCACCAGCAGCTGCGATGAGGCTGAACACCATGGCCAGCGTGCGGATCGTGTTCGAAAGTATGCGCGGTATCATCTTTATCTTCAACTCGCGATAGAAGAAGAACGATACGAGGAAGGCATAGATGCAGGCGATAGCCGCCGACTCGGTAGCCGTGAAGAAGCCCAGCGACGTGCCGAAGAAGATGATGAAAGCCGTGCCCAGGGCCAGCAGCGCATCCTTCGTCACCTGCAATGCCTCTTTGAGCGACATGGCGCGGCCTTTCGGGAACTTGTGCTTGACGGACATGTAGATGGACACAACCAGCAGGCAGAGGCCGAGCAACACACCGGGGATGAAGCCGGCCAAGAACAGAGCGCCGACGGAGACACCACCTGCGGCCAGCGAATAGATGATCATATTATGGCTAGGCGGTACCAGGACGCCCTGGCAGGCACTCGTGACCGTGACACCGGTCGAGAACTCCGGCGTATAGCCCGATTTCTTCATCATCGGGATAATGACCGAGCCCAACGACGAGACATCAGCCACAGCCGATCCCGAAATGCCGCCGAAGAACATGCTCGCGACGATGTTGACATGCGACAGACCGCCGCGGAAACGTCCAACGAGCACGTTAGCGAAAGCCAGCAGCCGGTCAGCGATACCACCGGCACACATGATCTCGCCGGCGAGGATGAAGAATGGAATCGCCATCAGCGAGAACGAATTGATCGATTTGCTCATCTGCTGCACGAGCGACATCAGAGGCACATGCGTATAGAGCATGGAAATCGCGGTCGATCCGGCCAGTGCGAACGTAATCGGCACCCGGCAAATGATGAACAGGAAGAACGTACCGAACAGCAGAGCGATAGCTATATTCTGATCAAACATCAGGCCTCGCCTCCTTTTTCAGTATCATCCGTATCACTTTCGTCTTCCTCGTAATCCTGATAGAACTTCTCATGCTCGTAATCCTTCAGCTCGAATATGTTCATCAGCGAGAAATACACGATGAACACACCGCTGACCGGTATCATGAGATACTCGAGACCGGACGGCCAATGCGTAGCCGGCAGATAGGACGTCATGGTTCCTGCCACGAGCTTCGAGCCGTAGTAGACCATGAAGCAGCCAAAGAACATGACTACCAGATTATCCAACTTATCAACCACATAGGCCACTTTCTTCGGCAACAGCGAGAAGAAAAAGCCCAGCGCGATATGCAGCCCCTTCTGCACACCGATCGCCATCGAGATGAAGGCCATCCAGACCATGCCGAACAATGCGACCTCCTCGGACCAGCGGATACTGCCGCCCAGGAACTTGCGGCTGATGACCTCAGCCGATACCAGGAACACTATAACCAGGAGCACGAATTTCGAATAAATCAGAAGCAGGGAATAAACGAAATCAAAAGCATAGGTTATGGCGGAAAGTATCGGATTCAGTTTTTTCTTTCCCTTTTCCATGATACTCCTCCCTTTCCTTAAAACAGCCTCCCCCAAGCAGGGGGAGGCCGCCTGAAAGATTTAGTTTGCTTTATTTGGTATCCTGAATGCGCTTGATGAGATCCTTATAATCAGCACCATACTGATCATAAAGCGGTTTCACTGCATCCATGAACTGCTGACGGACCTGAGCCGAAAGCGTTGTAATTATAGAACCAGCAGCCTTGACCTTGTCCTTGGAAGCCTTTTCACGCTCAGCCCAGAGCTCACGCTCGTACTTGGCCGACTCTTTCGCTGCCTCGCGGATGATCTTCTGATCCTCCGGAGAGAGCTTGTCCATCGTCTGCTTCGAGATGATCTGCATCTCCGGTACACGGCTGTGCTCATCCTCGACGATGTACTTAGCTACCTCATAGTGACTCGTCGACTCGTAAGACGGCCAGTTGTTCTCAGCACCATCGATGACGCCGGTCTGCAGTGCCGAGTAAACCTCGCCATAAGCCATCGGCGTCGGGTTAGCACCGAGGGCCTTGACCATATCCATCATCATCGACGACTCCTGAACACGTATCTTCATGCCCTTGAGATCATCGAGGCTCTTGATTTCCTTCTTGGAGTTGTAGAAATTACGAGCTCCAGCATCATACCAGGAAAGTCCTACGATACCAGAAGACTCCGTGCTCTTCAGCAGCTCATCGCCGATGTCACCGTCCAGGACCTTCCACATATGGTCGCTGTCACGATAGAGGTACGGGAGCTGCAGAGCCATGAGCTGCTTATTGAATTCGGAAAGCGGTGTCAAAGCAACACGCGACATATCGATGCCGCCGAACTGGATCTGCTCGATAACCGACTTCTCATCGCCGAGCTGGCCGCTGTCGTATACCTCGACCTCGATGCGGCCGTTCGTCTTCTCCTTCACGATGTCGGCGAATTTGTGCGCCGCCTGGGTCGTCGGATAATCCGGCGCCTGATTCTCTGCATAGCGCAGTACAATCTTGTCGCCACTGCCTGACGATGCGCTGTTACTGCTACCACCACAGCCAGTGAAGAGAACCGAGCCGATAGCGGCTGCCGAAAGAGCTAATATGACTTTCTTCTTCCAGGACATCATTCTACCTCCTAAAACTCCTTACAACGATACCCAACCAGTGAAAATCTTAACAAATCCGAATTTGTTGTAACTTCTTACACTTGAAATTATAGCCATTTTAATAGCCGATGTCAATGATTTACCGCATATTTTTGTATTTTTTTATTTTGTTTTCTTCCATTGCTCGATATTTATAGCCGATAAGCAGCAAAATATGGCACAAATAATACATTTTTGTGCGAAAAGTATTGCTTTTAGGCGGATATATGAGTTAGAATATAGTGTAACCAGATATGTAAGCTTTAACATCAATAACTGAGAACTAAAGGAAGTTAGAACTACCATGACTATATACGATATCGCTGAGGCCTGCGGCGTATCCATAGCTACCGTATCGCGCGTGCTGAACAACAGCGACAAGGTAAGTGCCAAGACACGCGAAAAAGTCCTGCGCGTCATGAAGCAGCAGGACTACAGTCCGAACCCGTTCGCCCGCGGCCTGGGCCTTGATTCCATGAAGATGATCGGGCTGCTGTGCACCGATGTTTCTGACTCATTCTATGCGAAAGCTGTCTCTCTGACCGAGCACGAGCTGAAGAAACGCAATCTCGACACCATGCTGGTCTGCACAGGCGATGATGCCGGTGCCAAGAAGAAATACATCCAGTTCATGCTCAAGAAGCACGTCGATGCCATCATACTCATCGGCTCCCCCTTCCACGAGGAACACGACACCACGAATCTGGCCGAAGCGGCGCAAAACGTCCCCATCATCGCGATCAACAGCCTCATCGACAAACCGAACGTCTACAGCGTCCTCTGCGATGAAGCCAGCGGTATCGCGCAGGCAGTAAAAGAACTGGTCCGTCACGACGCCAAAGATATCTTGTACCTATACGACCAGCTGTCCTACAGTGGCCAGCAGAAGCTGCGCGGCTACAAAGAAGGCCTGACTGCCGTCGGTATCGTGCCGAATGCCAAGCTCATCCGTCAGGTACCACGCGATCTGGCGGCCGTCAAGACGATTGTCGGACGACTCATCACTCAGAATTCACTCGAGCCATCCAGCGATCTATCGTTCTCGGCTGTAATCGCTTCCGAAGATATCATCGCTATCGGTGCGCAGAAAGCCCTGGCAGCTGCGGGGCTCAGCCTGCCGGTCATCGGCTGTAACAACTCCGTGCTGGCGGAATGTGCGACGCCGTCGCTGACGAGCCTCGACAACCGCCTCGACGTCCTGTGCCCCGCAGCTGTAGACGTCCTGACCCAGTTGCTAGACGGCTCGAAAGCCACCCCGAGCCAGACAGTATTCCCCGCCATACTGGAGCATAGAGAGAGCTTCCCAGCATAAAATAAAAGCAAAGCCTTCTCCTCAGGGGAAGAGGGGCCGCGTCAGCGGTGGATGAGGTGTGACGATGAGTGAAGCCTCCCCCTCTGGGGGAGGAGGACCGCGCTAGCGGTGGTGGGGGTGGCGAGTTAGTAATCACACTCGAGTGCTAAAGCATAAACGGCCCACGAATCGATAAGCCTAAGCAGCCGAACACTCTATGTGTTACCGCACCGCCGCGTAGCGCCTCGCCACCCCTATCGCCTCGCTATGCTCGGCACTTCCCCCAAAGGGGGCAGCTTGTATTACGGCCTCTTCCCCTCAGAGGAAGGCTTCTATACGAAAAAAAGCGCATCCTCAAGCAAGGATGCGCTTTTGCTTAACTGACAGCTTCCTATCCTCCCAGGCCGTCACCAGCCAAGTACTTTCGGCGTTTGAATGC
>CACXCN010000088.1 GCA_902766095.1 uncultured Selenomonas sp.
CCCCTTTGGGGGAGGAGGACCGCGCTAGCGGTGGTGGGGGTGGCGAGCTAGTAACTTTACTCGAGTACTATCGCATAAACGGCCCACAACAAATGGCTCGGGCAGCCGAACCATCAATGTGTTATCGAACGCTACATAGCGGCTCGCCACCCCTATCGCCTCGCTACGCTTGGCACTTCCCCCAAAGGGGGCAGCTTGCATAGCGCCACCTTTGGGGGAAGGCTATAAGGAGGATTATAATGGATATCAATCATGAGATAAACCGTCTGCTGAATTTCGCCAAGCAGCATGATATGCTGTTCGAGGATGACCGCTACTATGCGGCCAACCGTCTCGTCGATGTGCTTCAGGCGGAGGGCTATGAGCCGGAGGACATACATGAGGAGCTGGCGACGGCTACCCCTATACTGGAGCATATGCTTGACTATGCGGTGGAGAAAGGGCTCATAGAGGATACAACGGAGACGCGCGATCTCTACGATACGCGCATCATGGACTGTGTCATGCCGCGCCCGTCCGATGTGCGCCGCAACTTCAACAACGATTATGCGCGCAGTCCGAAAGCCGCCACGGATAACTTTTACAAGCTGTCCATCGCCTCGAACTACATCCGCAAAGACCGCATCGACAAGAATCTGCACTGGAAGACACCGACCGAATACGGCGACCTCGATATAACGATCAACCTCTCGAAGCCGGAGAAGGATCCGCGCGATATAGCGAAGGCGAAAGCCGCGTCGCAGACCGGCTATCCGAAATGCCTCCTGTGCCGTGAGAATGAAGGCTATGCCGGCCGCATCGGGCATCCGGCGCGCGAGACACTGCGCCTCGTACCGCTGCGTCTGTCCGGGCACCGCTGGTTCATGCAGTATTCGCCGTACACGTACTATAACGAGCACTGCATCGTGCTGAACCGCAAGCATGTGCCGATGAAGGTGACACGCCGCAGCTTCGAGAATCTGCTCGATTTCGTCACGATACTGCCGCATTATTTCCTCGGCTCGAATGCCGATCTGCCGATCGTGGGCGGCTCCATTTTGTCGCATGATCATTATCAGGGCGGTCGCTACGATTTCGCTATGGCTCATGCCGCGGTCGAGCAGGAGTATGACTTCAAGGGCTATCCGGATATAAAGGCCGGCCGTGTGAAATGGCCGCTTTCGGTCATCCGGCTCGAGGGCGATGACCGCGACCAGCTCGTGGACCTCGCGGACAAGATACTGACCGTATGGCGCGGCTACTCCGATGCGAGCGTCGACATACTGGCGGAGAGCGATGGCCAGCCGCACAACACGATAACGCCGATCGCCCGTCGCGACGGCGAGCACTACCAGCTCGACCTCGTACTGCGCAACAACCGCACGAGCGCGGAGCATCCGCTCGGCATCTTCCATCCGCATGCCGATGTGCATCATATAAAGAAAGAGAACATCGGCCTCATCGAGGTCATGGGGCTGGCCGTACTGCCGGGCCGTCTGAAGGATGAGATGGCGGAGCTCGGCCGGGAACTCGTAAAGGGGACTCCGGATATTGCGGGCATGCCGTCCATCGCGAAGCATGCCGAATGGTATAAGGGCGTACTGCGCCGTCATCCGACCGTATCGATGAACACGGTGAACGAAGTGCTGCAGGAAGAAATCGGGCAGGTATTCAAGCGCGTGCTCGAGGATGCCGGCGTGTACAAGCGCGATGAGGCAGGGATGGCTGCCTTTGATCGGTTCATTGCCGCAGTGAACGACGCAGACTGATTGTCAGATTGTCATCGAGAGCCAGGACTGTTGCGCCGTCCAGGAGGGAGACGAATGGAAAACAAGAAAGCAACCATAGTTGATGTAGCCAGGATGGCTGGCGTATCAGTGGCTACCGTTTCACGTGTCGTGAATGGCAACTATCCGGTGCGGCCGTCTACGCGTTCGCGGGTACAGGCAGCAATCGAGGCCTTGGAGTATGTGCCGAACGTGCAGGCCCGTGAGCTGAATACGCGCCACTCCTCGACGATAGGGGTCGTGGTACCAGGTCTGTATAATATGTTCTTTGCGGAGGTGGCGGGCGGCATCGAGCAGGCACTGCGCGGGGCCAATTTTTCCATGCTGCTGTCCTGCGCCCAGAGCAATCCCCGCCAGGAGATGCGTTGCATCGATGATCTCATCGGGCGCAATGTCTCGGGCGTCATCGTCATCAGCCCGAATACAGCCGGGATCCGCGAGGATTTCTATGAGCGGCTGGCTCAGCGTCTGCCCGTGGTGTTCATCAACTCCTACAGCGCGGTAGAGGGCATATCCTATGTAGGCAACGACGAGCGGGCGGGAGCGCGCGTGGCGCTCGAACATCTCTGGCAGCTCGGACATCGCCGCATCATGTTCGTGCGCGGCGAGCACTCGGATTCCTATACGGTGAAAGAGGAGGCCTATCGCGGCTTCATGCAGGAACATGATGCCTTTGAAGAGCGTCTGATCATCGATATCGGTGAGGGCAATGGCGAGAATACCGTACTGCATACGGCGGAGCAGCTGGTCGGAGTATTGGCAGAGACGCAGCCGACCGCTCTGCTGTGCTGCAATGACCTCATGGCCGTTGGCGCCATGAATGCATGCCATCACCTGCAGCTGTCCATACCGCGCGATATCTCTATTGTCGGCTATGATAATATCGCTTTGGCCAGCTATATCGAGCCGCAGCTCACGACGATGGATCAGAATATGCATCGCCTCGGAGCGGAGGCAGCCGGAGTGCTCATCGAGCATATCCACGGTGGCAAGGCCCGGCAGGTCATACTGCCGAACCATCTCATCGAGCGGGCCTCGACCGGTCAGGTTCCCCAAGAGCTCTGATTGTAGAGGATATGCGAAAGCCCCGGGGCGGATCATCCAGCCCCGGGGCTTTTATCTACGGTGCTTATTTTTTTTGCGTCATGATGATGGTATCCACGCGGGCGCGGTCCATCTTCTTTATCTCGAACGTGAAATCCTGCCAGTGGCAGCGTTCATGGACGTGGGGGATGTGGCCGAAGCAGCTCGTCACGAAGCCGCCCATCGTCTGGTAGTGGTCATGCTCCTCGTCGGGGAGCTCATCGATATCGAACATTTTCTTGAATTCATCGATCGGGCAGAGGCCATCGACGGTCCAGGTGTGGTCATCGCGCGGCACGATCTGCGGATGCTCAGCCTCTGACGGCGAGGTCGTCGTGCTCTCGTCGCCGATGAGCTCGCCAAGCAGATCATCGAGGGTCAGGAAGCCGATGACGCCGCCGTACTCATCGAGTACCATGGCTTCGTGGACACCGCTAGCCTTGAATTTCTCGAGCACGCGCAGGATTTCCATCGAGCGCGGCACGAAAAGTGGCTTGTGCAGGTACTGGGCGATGTTGAGCGACTTGTTTTCGAGGGCGGCGTTGAGCAGGTCCTTGGCATAGAGGATGCCGCAGAATTCATCGAGGCTGTCGCGACCGACCGGGAATACATCCTGCTGGGTCTTGCGGATGAGGCGCAGATTGTGCTTGAGCGAGTCGGACAGGTCGAGCCACAGCATCTGCGTGCGCGGCGTCATGAGGGCATAGGCCGTCTGGTCGCTCATATGGAATATGCGGTCGACCATGGCCTGCTCGCTGCGCTCGAAGGTACCGTCCTCTGCGCCCTGTTCGATGAGGTCCTTGACCTCGTCTTCCGTGACAGCAGTCTGCTTATCGGGATTGATGCCGAGCAGCAGCATGGTGATATGGGCGGCGCGATCCAGCACGATGAGCAATGGACCCAGCAGCCAGAGCAGCAGTGACAGTCCACGCTGATGGCGCAGCAGGACTTTCTCCGGATTCTGCAGCGCTATGTGCTTCGGTATGAATTCTGATACCAGCAGGGTGATGCAGGTCATCATGAGGATGGCTATGGCCAGAGACAGCCACCATATCCCGGCCAGGCGCGGCGGCAGCATATGACCGATGAGCGGTGCCAGCAGCAGTCCGGTGCCGATGCCGATGATGATGCCTGTGAACGTGATGCCGACCTGAGCCAGCGATAGCGTGCGCTCTGGCGTGTCAAGCATGCTCAGGGCAGTATCAGCTTTGATCTGGCTGTCCTGAGCCAGACGCTCGAGGCGCCCATGATGGGCCTCGGTGACAGCCGTCTCCACGAGCGTGAAGAAGCCGCCGACGCCGAGGCAGAGCACGAGCAGCAGGCAGGCAATCAGAATACTGGCAGTGTCACTTTCCAAATAAGATCTCTCCTAAAATGATGTTTTGATATACGCGGAAATATTAACATATATTGTAGCACATAATCAGTCGTCATACCATGGGCCATGACCGGAGCCGATGATGATGCCGCCTTGCAGGACGACCGGCGTCGAACTGGCGGTGCGGGTCGGCAGCCGGGTCATGATGACATAGGGCGTATCCTGCAGCCAGGCCGATACGAGGACAGCATCATCTTTGAGCTTGCGGTAGTCGCGGCTGCTGAGTTCGGCTGTATAGACGACATTTTGATGGGCAGGCACGCTCGAGCTTGTGAGTGCCTGGGTGAAGGCCATGCTGTCAGACCAGCGCCACAGGACCTTGTTATTCTTGTCCAGTATGGCCATATCATATACCTGGCCAGTGCGGTGCGGCACGGTATAGTCGCTGTCGCCGTTGTTCGTCACTTTCAGCTCCAGCTTGAGCCGGCCGTGGCGATCCTCGACGGTGAGCTCCTCGAATATCTTGTCAAAGCCGAAAGCAGCGTAGCTGCGGGCCGTGCTGCTCTGCCCGGAGCCCGAGGAACTGCCGACTGGCAGCGTGATGCCGATGCCGGTACCGACGTGGGCCTCCGCGCTGGGCATAGCGACGAGCGGCAGCATGCAGGCGGCAGCGATGAGTGCACCGGCCATTTTGTGCCGGACGATATTTCTGTACATATTTATCATGAATCTCACTCCTGTTTTCTATACTATATAGTATATCGTCTTTTGCTGTCGATGGGTAAATATGCCTCTGGAGAAATCGAACAAAACAAGAAAAAAGACTTTTTTCACAAGTAGGCTTGTGGTATAATTAAAAGAACTGGGGGAACAGGGGGAGAGGAAATGCGACGCAATGCGGTAAGGAGCATGATCATCGGTCATGCCATAGGAGATGCGCTCGGAGTGCCGGTCGAATTCAAGAGCCGCTCGGAGCTGCAATATCATCCGGTGACGGATATGATCGGCCATGGCACGCATGATATGCCGCCCGGCACTTGGTCCGATGATACAAGCATGACGCTGTGCCTGCTCGAGAGCATCGGACGGTTGGGGCGGATCGATACGAACGATATCATGCAGAACTTCGTGCGCTGGTTCCGCAACGGCGAGTTTACGGCCACGGGCCGGGTTTTCGATGTAGGCGTGTCGACCTCGCAGGCCATACGCCGCTACATGCATGGCACGCAGGCGGAGGACTGCGGCGGGCATCATGCAGAGGATAATGGCAACGGGGCTTTGATGCGCATCGCACCGCTGGCTCTTTATCTGGCGCACGAGAACCATACAAGGCTTCTGGCAAGTGATATCGCTATCGTGGGCAAGGTCGCCGGGCTGACTCATGCTCACATACGCAACCAGATTGCCTGCAGTATCTATATAGCTATCGCTTTGAATCTGCTCGCGGGCGAGGGGATCGGATCGGCCATCGGCAATGCCATGGAGCTGGTACATCGCCTGTATGATGGGCAGCGCTATCGGCAGGAGCTGTCGCTTTTCCGCCGGCTCGATTCCATTGTTTCCTTCCGGCAGCTGTCGCCAGACGCCATAAAGTCCACAGGCTATGTCGTTGATACGCTCGAGGCGGCGATCTACTGTCTCGTAACGACCTCGAGCTATACGGAATGCGTGCTGCATGCGGTGAATCTCGGAGATGATACGGATACCGTGGCGGCCGTGGCGGGCGGCTTGGCCGGACTGGTCTACAGCCTGCATGATATTCCTCAGAAATGGCGTCAGGGGCTCATGCGCTATGACTATATCGATGGCTTGTGCCAATATTTCATCGAAGGCCTGTGATGAAGCCGGGGAATGCTTGACAGAGCTGCAGGGTAATGATATAGTGATGATAAAAGTAAATAGGCTTTGCGGGGCTGACGGACTGAGTGGAATTGACCACATGCACTGCAGAGTTTAGAAAGCCGACCGTCTGGGCAAAGAGATTTTGTCCAGACGGTCTTTTCGTTTGGATGAAACCTCTTTTTCTGGTATCTGTATGACAGAAAGGATGGTTCTGATGCGAAATCGCTGGCTTATCGCTCTGGCTGCTGTGGGGATCCATATATCCATCGGCAGCGTCTATGCCTGGAGTGTGCTCACGCGCCATATCATGGCGGACATGGGCTGGTCCCTGTCGGAGACGACCTGGGCGTTCTCACTCGCTATATTGTTCCTCGGGATGTCGGCTGGATTTCTGGGCCGCTATGTAGAGAAATATGGTCCGCGCCGCTCGGGCCTGACATCGATGTGCTTCTTCGGACTGGGCATGATGGGCACGGCTCTGGCCTTTCATCTCCACAGTCTGCTGCTGCTCTATCTGTTCTATGGCGTCATAGGCGGCATCGGACTCGGCATCGGCTATATAACGCCAGTGTCCACCCTGGTGAAGTATTTTCCGAATCATCGCGGCTTTGCGACGGGGCTGGCTATTATGGGCTTCGGCTTCGCGGCGCTGATTGCCGGACCGGTCATGCAGTATCTGACCGTGAGGTTCGGCCTGGTTGGCAACTTCCTGATCCTGGGCTGTGTCTATATGGTGCTCATCGGCAGTGCCTCGCTTTACCTGAAAAAACCGGAGACGAAGCTCCAGCCGCATGTGTCTGACGGGACGACCGCCCCACTGATACTCGGCTCGACCATGAGTGAGGCGCTTCATACCTGGCAGTTTGCGGCCCTGTGGTGGATATTTTTCGTCAATATCACCTGCGGTATCGGTCTGCTGGCCGTGGCTTCACCGATGGCGCAACAGGTCATCGGCATGGACGCAGCCGCAGCCGCCTCCATGGTCGGCATCATCGGCCTGCTGAATGGCGGCGGACGCATCATATGGTCCACGCTGTCCGATTATCTGGGCCGGGGCTTCACCTATATGCTGTTCTTCGCGCTGGAGATAGCTGCTTTCTATCTGCTGGCCGGTACGAGTGATGTCCTGTTGTTCCAGGCGCTCATATTCCTGATTATCTCGTGCTATGGCGGCGGCTTCTCGTGCATGCCGGCCTACCTGTCCGACATATTCGGCACGCGTGAGCTCAGCGCAATCCACGGCTGCGTGCTCACGGCCTGGGGCATAGCTGGAGTCGTCGGACCGACTATCGTAGCCTGGTTCCGCGAGAATACCGGCAGCTATTCGGCTACCCTATATTTCTTTGCCGCCTGCTTCATACTGAACTTCATCATCGCCACGGTGCTGAAGCTGCACGGCCAGCCGGAGCATAGTCACGTAGTTACGATGGAGTAAGGCGGTACTGCATGCTTTTTCGGAAGTAGCAAAGAGACGTCTCGTCACTGCTAGATGGCAGCTGACGGGACGTCTCTTTTTTATTGGGAGTTATTTTAAGGGAAAGAATGGGGATACTGGTTTATTTGAGGGTGATATTGTCGATATATATGGCCCCTTTGTAGGAAGTCAGGTAGCCGACGATGCTCAGCTCTAAATGACCGATATCAGATGTTACCTTATCCTCCAGGATAGCTCTGACGCGGACTTTTTTCAGATTAGTACCCGGCACGTCTTTGGCCTTGGCAGTGCCCATGTCATCGATCGGTTGATCGATGACTACATCGCCCTTGGTAGATGCAGCATAAATCTTGGCCTTGAGGGCAGCGTCGCTTTTCAGCTGTGATGCATCGTAGTACATATCGAACGAGACCTGGGAGATGCCGGCGCCGGCTTTGATCGGTGTCGCATTCGTGACGGTACCATCAGACAGCTTTACCTCGCTCCAGGTCTGGTCTTTGTCATCAGAGAAATCGACATTCACTTTCAGGCAGCCGCCGTTGGCAGCATCCCAGGCGGTAGTAGCGTCGCCGCTATAGCTCCAGCCGCCGATGAAAGCCCAGTTCTGGGCATCCTGGTCGAAATTCCAGCTTTTTACGACCGGCGTGGCGGCTTCACAGACGACACTGTCTGCGAAGGAGAATGTCCCTGCTACGGTCGCCGTGCCGAGTATCACGGCACCTATCATCGTAGCCAGTGATTTCTGATTCAGTTTGAACATGCGAAACACTCCTTTTTGCTGTTCATCAATGAGTTGGCGGCAGATGATTGCCGCTGGTGAATGAATTCCTGCTTCCTGGATGGGGAGCATATATTTTCATAGCAACGGATGCAGGGATACGGTGTGTATCGTTGCATCTTCGCCACATATGAGCGAGCGTGAGTACATACAGGGACTGCCATTGGCAAGATATTTCACCTGGCGTAGCTCCAGTACGGGGAGGTCCTCAGCAAAGCCGGCTGCCTGGCGTTCCTGATCGGTCGGCATCATGGCGCGGACGGTGCAATGCGAGGATTGCAGCTTCGTGTTCAACTCCTGCTCGATGTATTTTTCCAGGGAATTGGAGGCGCAGTGCTCTCGCAGGCCCGGCAGCAGCATGGTGGGTATCTCGACAGATTCGAGGACGGTTGTTTCCTTGCTGCGCGGATATGACCGGCTGATGTTATAGACGAAGTCATTCACGGATATCATGAGCTTATCGGCGATGTCGGACTGTGGATGCTGTACATCGAAGCGCAGCACGTTCATGCTGGTTGTCGGCGCAGTGTCGGCGGAGTCCTGCCGGCTGATCTGTTCGAGTTCTTGTCCATTTAGTTCCTTGACAAATATGCCAGCGCCCCGGCGCTTGACAATCAGGCCGTCGGCCTCGAGCTCGTCCATGGCACGCTTGATCGTGATGATGCTGACATGATACATATCGCACAGATAGTTCGTCCTGGGTAGCCGCGAGCCGGTGGCATATAGGCCTTGATGGATATTTTCCCGTATGGCGGCTGCTACTATTTGGTATTTTCTCATAATCATTCTTCTTTTCTAGAATTGGTTTGTTCTCTCTTACTTGAGCCAAGTATAGTTCTAAAAATGCTTTTTGTCAAGTAAAAGTATATACTTATTTTTAAAAAGCCTAATTTAAAATAAAATAGTCATATATTTTTATTGACATAGTATAGATGTACTGCTATACTAAAAAAGTCGAATCAATCCTTATTTTTGATTGAACAAGAGCGAATAAGGAGCGATTCCGCTTGAGAGAAAAGGGGGAATCTCTATGAAGAAATCGCGTAGGCTGTTGAGCGCCATGGCTGCAGTCATAGCCATGGGAGCGCTTGGCAGTACGGCATCGGCAGCCACAGGGGAAGCGATGTTTGCCGATGTGCCGACGGGGCATTGGTCATATGCTGCGGTGACCCAGCTCAAAGCAGACGGTCTCATAAAAGGGATGTCGGCAAGCAGGTTCGAGGGAAGCAGCGTGGTCACGCGCTATCAGATGGCTCAGTTGGTAGCTAGCGCTATGGCGCATAAGGATCAGGCTGGCGCATCTGATCAGCAGCTGATCGATCGTCTGTCGAGAGAGTTCGATGATGAGCTGGCATCGCTGCATAGTTTGTCGCAGCGTGTCGATGCTTTGGAGAAGCATCAGCAGAAGACAGCAGATAACTTCACGCTGCATGGTCATTTCCAGCAGACCATCGAATCACATAACCATGCAGGTGGCGATACGCAGAAGAGCCGCTGGTGGGCGAAGGAAATGTATCTGGATGCTGAGGCTGGTCTGGCACATATTATGGGAGACTGGAAGTTCAAAGCTCAGCTGCAGACGAAATTCGGTGGCGATCGCTTTGATGAAGAACACCTGCTCAGCGGTAATCACGCGGTTACCTATAACGGTGGTCATGCGTATGATGAGCTGCTGAGACCAAACCTAGCCTATTTCGAGGGCTCGCTGGGCAAGACCCAGCTTTGGACGAGGGTAGGCATATTGCAGCCATGGGTCCAGAATGGCTTCGTATATGGCGCGAATCTGCGCGGCATCATGCTCGAGCATTGGTCGAACAAATACAGCTGGCATGCTTTCGGAGGGCTTGTCGACAGCAGTGATGGCGATCTGGCCGTCGGTGCTGGAGCGCAATACGACAGCGCGGCGAATGCCTGGTGTACGGACAGCATCAGCCAGCCGTGGAATGACAATGTCCGTGCGCATGAGAACTATTCGGTCGTGGTCGACAGTACTACGGGCAAGCCGCATCTTTCGCGCGATGGCAAAACGGCTATGAGTGAATCCGAGGAGAAGTCAATATTGCGCCGGGGCGGTACGGGATCTGATAACGCCAAAAGCGATCTGACGGATATGTTCGGCTCCAATGAAGATACGCGCAAGACGGTATATGGCCTGGCCTATGACCGTCAGCTGAGCAAGAGGCTGGCATATACACTGGGCGCTTATCGCTATACATCAGCAGCCTATGGACGCCGTCCGCTGTACATAGGATCGGCAACTGTCGATTACAAGGTAATGCCGAAGGTGACAGTGCGCGGCGTCTACGCCCAGGGCAATCAGCATGGTGCGAACAGCCATGCCCGTGGCTGGATGATCGATCTCATGTGGAACTGCAGTCCGTGGATGGAGGCAGCCAGAGCTCACATGTTCGGGGCGTATGTCGGATATCATTATCTGGCTCCTGATTCCTATATACGCTGCGGCTACGGTGATGGCATAGATAAAGGCCAGCGCGGCGTAGAGATGGGGATGTATTATAACTTCACGAGTAACTCCCAATATACGATAAAGTACGGATTCGGCAAATCACTTACCTATACGTACAGCGACAAACGGCAGCGCGACAAGCTCTATAGCGGCGTTTTCTGGTATTTCTGATCAATTGATGCAGGTTTTGCGTGAATATATGAGTATAGGAGGATTATCCCATGAAAAACAAGAAAATCGTGTTCGCAGTGGTTTCAGCGCTGACGTTCAGCGCGACGCCGGTATTGGCTGCCTCGAGTGATAGATTGTTCAATGATGTGCCGACGGACCACTGGGCTTATCAAGCGGTCGAGCAGCTGGCCAAGGATGGCATCCTGACGGGCTATAACGATGCCTCGTTCAAGGGTGACAGCACTGTGACCCGCTATGAGATGGCACAGATCGTAGCGAATGCCCGGACGCATATGCAGAAAGCCAGTGCTCCGGACCAGGACATCATAAACAAGCTGTCGGATGAGTTCCGTGATGATTTGGATGCCTTGGGCGTGCGCGTGGCCCGGCTGGAGAAAAAACAGGAAAATGTGCGCATCACCGGCTCATTCCAGCAGAAATACGAGCATGCTTATCATGCTGGCATAGCTAATACGGACTATGATATCGGCCGCGAAAAGTCATCGCATTGGCGTAAGGAACTGAAACTCAATCTTGATGCCATGTTGCCGAAGACGCCGCTGACATTCCATACTACGCTGACAACTCAGCTCGACAGCTACAAAGGCAATGGATTCAATACGGAGGAAGCTGAGGACGAGAATTGGAATGGTGGGCACGAGCGGCCGAACATCATGCGCCCGGAGACGTATTATGTGGGCGGCCCGATTGATAAGACCGGGCTCGATGGACGCTTTGGTGCGTTCTACACTGAGGCGCAGGGCGATTTCGTCAATCATGCAGTCACGCGTGGCTTCCTCGTTTCGAGCAAGCATGGCAAGGACAGGTTCAGTGCGTTTACCGGACGGCTCGATGTAAAGGACCGGGATGGTTCCAGCACAGTGACTGAGGGGAGTTCTGACCATACCTTTACGGAAAGTGATATTGATTGGGCTGGCGGAGCTACACTTATAAATCAGACAGAAACAAGTTATGTACAATCGTACAATATAAAAGCCTCATCAGTAGCGGCGGCAGCGGCTTCGGTCAGCAGCGATTCTGCCAGCACAGATTTCTTGCGGCATCATAAAGCTGTTTCAGGTGCATCGGCGTCGCCGATAAGTACCGCGAAGACATATCGAGTTATTCAGACGGCTACGGGGTCGAACTGGGATTATGATTGGAGCAACCCGACGTATGACTACAGTGAAGCAACTTACTCTACTTCGGGACGGACGATATCTAATCCGACACGTCGCCGCACGCTCTCCGGTCTGACATATGGCCATGCATTCTCGGATCGTACCGACCTCGAGCTCGGCTACTACACGTATAAGTCCGCAGCCTACGATCAGGATATCCTGCGCATATACTCGGCCCGTCTGAATCAGAAGCTCTCGAAGAAGATGAATCTCATGGGGGCCTATGCCCGCGGCAATCAGCATGGCTATGACCAGGCCTGGACGGCTGAGCTCGAATTCAACGGCGCACCCAATATGCCTAGTGCCGACAACCATCGTTTCGGCTACTACATCGGCTATCGCTACCTCGCACCGGACGCACTCGTGAAGACCGTCTATGAGGATGGGGCACAGGTCGGCCAGCGTGGCTGGGAAGGTGGTCTGTACTATAATTTCTGCCATAATCTGCAGGGTGCAGTGAAGTATTTCAATGGCAGTTCGATTACCAACCCGGGGCAGGATCGCAGTAAATGGTTCTCAACCCTTACCTTTGATTTTTGATTTTATGTAGTAAAAGGTGTATCATCATGTCTAATTATAAGAAAGATTTTGCCGCTCTGGCAGCAGCAGCCTGTTTGCTGGGAGGCACCGTTAATGCTGAGGCGGCCATGCCGCCGACTACGCTGGTCAGCCGCTATGTTCCGGCCTATGCATCGAGTGGCAACGCCGCACTGGCTAATGATGCAAACTATCAGACTACATGGAATGGCGAATCACCCGGCTGGCTTGCGTATGATCTGAGCCAGGTGAATCGGGCAGATCTGGCACATATTGTCCTCGTATGGTACAGCAGCAGCTATGATTATGATCCGACGATAAAGACGCGTCAGTCGTATGGCAACCTGCAGAACTATGTCATCGAGGTCAACAAAGCCCCAGGCGGTACTCTGCCGACCAAGGGCTGGCAGCCTTTGCTGACGGTGAAGGACAACGTGTATCATTCCCGGCAGCATGTACTCGATCTGACGGGATGCAACTGGGTGCGCGTGAATGTGAAGAGCGTAGATAATGCGAGCCGGCCTCAGGCAGCCATCAATTTGGACATATACAGTGTAAAGGAAGGCCTCGATGATGACTGGATTGTTTATGGCGACAGTATTACAGCGGGATCAGCCAATTTCTCTGGCTCGCCGTATGGACCGGCCGGACAGCTCGTACATGCTGCGAATCAGCAGTATGATCCGATTTTCGAATATGGCGGCACCGGCAGCATAAAGTCAAAGGACGGTGTCAAGTACATCGATCAGTGGCTGTCCATTTTCCCGGGGCACTATGTCGGCGTGGTACTGGGAACGAACGATGCCTGGGGTAATAGTCATGGCATGGATAAGTACGAACAGAATATGGATATCATAATCCAGAAAATCATAGCAGCTGGCAAGGTTCCGGTCGTGGCGAAGATACCATGGTCGGCAGAGGCCGGGGTCGCAAACAATGCCCCGCAGTATAATGAGCGGATCGATGCCCTGTATGCTAAATATCCGCAGGTGCTGAAGGGTCCGGACTTCTGGACGGTGTTCCAGGGGCATCGCGACTGGCTCGGACCGGATGGCGTTCATCCCAGTCCGAAGGGCTATGGCATGATGCGCAAGGCCTGGGCCGAGACGATGCTAGCCATCGGCAATCGCCAGGGAACAGCTCGTGAATTGACGCCAGAGCTGGCAAAGGCCGCTTGGCATAAAAGCGATAGCCAGGCCGGTCAGAGTAATTATCTTAAGGGCGAGCAGACCGAGATAGAAATCCAGAAAGTACGCCATGCTCATGATGCAAAATGAAGGGAAAAGTCATGCACAATAAGAAAATTTTGTTGGCAGCCCTGCTCTTGGGGGTAGGTACGGTTCTGGGCAGCTTTGGCAGCCCAGATATCGCGGAGGCTGCCGTCACGATATCCCCGGATCATGCCGGATTGCAGTATTTCGGGCGCTGGGATAAGAGCAATGCCAAAGAGTATCAATGCGCTCAGGGAGCCGTGTATATCAAGGCGAATTTCACTGGTACGAGCATCAAGGTAAAGATGCGCGATCCGAATGATAAATGGCGCGTAAGCATTGATGGTGGGGAGTTCCGCCGCTTCAAGCCGCGCGGCCAGGAAACCGTGTTGGCTGAGAATCTGCATCCCGGCAGCCATAAATTGCTGCTCGTGCGCTCGACCGAGGGCTACATGGGGACGACCTATTTTCATGGATTCGAGCTGGATGATGGGGCGAAGCTCGAGAAGCCGGATGCGCTGAAGTCTCGTCGTCTCGAATTCGTGGGAGATTCCATCACCGCAGGGGCGAAGAATGATGGCGAGCTCAAGGGCGAGAACTACAACGATATCGAGGATAACGATCAGGCCTACGGACCGAAGGTAGCCAGGATGCTGGACGCTGACTACAGTATTCTGGCCAAATCTGGCGAGGGAGTAGTACATAACTGGGCTGATCCGTGGCCCTCCAATCAGGTACATACCGCCGATCGCTATGCATGGACACTCTATTCCGAGAAAAAGGATGGTCAGCATGTGATATGGGATTCGCGACAGTTCCCGATAGATGCTACCATCATCGCGATGGGCACGAATGATTTCAGCAAACCGGCCCAGCATTCGCCGACCAAGGACGAATTCGTGGCTGGCTACGTAGATCTGATTCGGACCATACGCAAAATGAATCCCGGCAAAAAGATCATATGCACTGAGCCGGTGCCGAACTGGGTCGGCAAGCGCGGTCGGGAGTGGGTCAAGGCTGCTGTCGACCAGGTGACGCAGGCAGGGATGAAGGATGTATACTTCATTACGATGAATGTGCCGCAGCCGCTATTGAGTGAGAGCGACTATGCACATGACAGTACACATCCCTTGCAGGAAGGACATCAAAAAATCGCTGACTATCTCAAAGATAAGATAGCAGCGATCATGGGATGGGATTCCTGATTGTCAAAGGGATTGCAACGAACAGTCCTAAGCATATAGTACCGCGGCAGGCATGGTTCCTTCATTCCGGAACCATGTCTGCCGCTGCTTTATCATCTCAGGTGCTTGCAGGTATATCGTTACGATTCGCTTTTAGGCGATGACCACGGTCTCGAGAGCGAAATGGTCTGGCTCATGAGTCGTTATGCTGTAGTTGAATGGCAACCCGTTGGATAGGAAATAGGTCTCTCGCACGACGGCTACTGGCGAGCCGGGCGCGAGACTCATTTCTTTTGATTCCAGCTCATTGGCGCCCCGGACCTGGACGATGCGATGCGCACTCTGTATATTTAGATGAAGGGTATCGCGTATATAGGAAAAAATGGAATGCTCGGCATGTTGGCGGCGCAGATCAGGGATGAGGGATATGGGCATATAGCTCGTCTCCAGAGAGAGTGGCTTGCCATCGAGGAAACGTACGCGCACGATGTGATACACAAAAGAATCATCATCGAGTCGCAGTTTCGCCATGACTTCTGCCGGAGCAGTGATGACTTCGAAGGCCAATATCTTGCTGACGACATTATGACCAGCAAAGACCTTCGACATGCCGAAAAGCTGTTGGCTGCTATGCTGAGTCAGCTTATCAAGATCATTAGAGGCCAGCCCCTTGACGAACGTGCCGCTGCCGCGGCGCTTGACGATGAGACCGGCGGCCTCGAGATGATCCAGGGCTCGTTTTATGGTCATCTTACTTACATGATAGGTATTCTCCAGCTCACTAGTCAGAGGTAGCTGGTCATCAGGTTTATAGATACCGTCATTGATTTTTTGGCGGATATCATTGGCGATGGCTTGATACTTTAACACTCCGATAACACCTCGTTGCATGAAGAATAGGAAATTGCATATGGTTGTGTTTTAAAATATTATAGCACATAACAAAAGATATGTCATTTAGTATAATGGTATATACTGAGGAAAAAAAATATTAAAATAAATCCTTGACAAAACTCATCCAAGCGTGTAACATAGTACAAGTCGTCAGCCGACAGGGGCTGGAACGAAACAGCAGCCGCGCACCGGAAGGCAGCCAGCCTGCTGGGGAGAGAA
>CACXCN010000089.1 GCA_902766095.1 uncultured Selenomonas sp.
AATCAAATTTTTCCCTATCAAACCATCCCGCGGAAAGTACTTTCGTTCAAGCGTAGCGCGTTTAAGTACTTTCAAGGGACCTATTAATGGGAAAAATTTACTTTTAGCCAAACCACAATAGCGAAATGGAGGAACCATGCCTGCCGCGGAACTGCATGCTTAGGCCTGACAATATCATAATCGGATAAAGCAACGGCAGGCATGGCTCCGCAATCAAGAAACCATACCTGCCGCCGTCTATGCACTTAATGCCCTGCAAGACTCACTGGGCGAGCGTCGTCGTCACACCATAGAGCGTATTGTCGCTCTTCGTCTGGATATAGAACTCCGTCCCGGCCGGCAGGTCGATATCCTTGCCATGCACGAAAGCCCCGGCCACGATGCCTACCGGTCCGAGCAGTGCGATGCCGGCCAGACTGGCCCCAGCGGCCATGGCCAGATGCTTCATCTCTGCCTTCGACTCTTCGCCGACGAATGTCTCGACCTCGGTCCCATCGATAGACTTGGCCTTATTGAAGTCGATCTCAATCTCTGCATTGCGACCGAAATTGCGCGCCTGCTTCAGCTTCTTGACTACGCCGTAGCCCGGCTCCCCCTTCGCGAACACGAGCGCGCCATTCACGACGACATCCTGCGCCACGCGGAACTCAATCTGGTCGCCGACCTTCAGATTCTTCGTATTCACCGGCGTCACAAGCGAGCATTTGATCAGCGTATTGGCCGGCACGGTCGCACGCTCCATCGGCAGCGACTCCGATCCGAACGAAGCTGCCGAGAGCGCCGCGATGCGATGGCGGTACGTCCCCTCGCTCGTCTGGCCTGCGATCTTCATCTCCATAGCCGCGACGCGCTTATCTACCGAGTTCATGCTGACCTCATGGTCGATATTCCACTCGACCGCATTCAGATCTGCCAGCACCGAGGGCTGCGGACTGTTCGTATAGACCTCGTCATAAAGCGCATCCACGCGGGCCATCATGCTGCCGGTACGATGCGAACCATTGTAGTCCTTCTCCAGCTTATTGATCCGGTCGAGCAGAGCCCCTGTCTGCTCCACACCGTACGTGTCCTTTTCGAGCAGCGACAGCTTGGCCTGGACCGTATTCGGAGTAGCGGCAGCGGCCATTCCCATAGTGGCCACCAGGAATACTGCACTCAGCAATACGCAGGCTATTTTGCGCAAAAACATTCTTTTCTCCCCCATTCGGCTAGTTGATATTTTCTACTTTATTATAGCAAAACCTATCTGTCTTTTCTATACAATACGCCTAAGGTTTATATAATAACAAGATTACAAATTGTATAATCATTGCCGCGCCGTTATCGCCGCATCGTCCCCCTGAGACTCCTCGAACTGCGTGACCTTCGTTTCCGGCTGATGCGAGCCGGCCGGCTCCGGATGAATCATGATATCGAACGTGCCGAACTCGCGGCGTATTTTCTGCTCCAGCTCGTCGCAGACCGCATGCACACGTGCCAGATGCATATTGCCATCGAATGTCACATGTACATCGAGCAGCCGGTACGAGCCCGAATGGCGCGTGCGCAGGCAATGGTAGCCCAGTACCTCCGGCTCGTTCGCTATGATTGCACCGATGCGCGCCTCGTCCTCCTCTGGCAGGCTTGCATCCGTCAGCTCCTGCACGGACTCCATGACCATGTGCCAGCCGGCCCGGAATATGATGCCGGCCACGAATATCGCTATGACGGAATCGAGCCAGCCCCAGCCCGTAACCTCCATCGCCAGGAGGCCGGCCAGCACGCCCACCGAAGTCCACACGTCTGAGCGCAGATGAAGGCCATCAGCTGCGAGTGCCTGCGAGCCCGTCCGCTCAGCCACGGACGTCAGCCGCATCGACACGGCGAAGTTTATGACGATGGAAATCGCCATGACGGCCGCACCGTAGCCCAGATCCTCCGGCACCTCCGCGGAGCCGAGCTTCGACACTGCCTCATAGACGATGGCGCCGGCCGCTCCGACAATGAGCAGTGCCTCTACTGCCGCCGACAGATTCTCGAACTTGCCGTGACCATAGTCATGCTCCGCATCCGGCGGGATGATCGACTTGCGGACCGCCCAGAAAGCGATCAGGGCGGCCAGCAGATCTACTCCTGAGTGCAGAGCCTCCGATACGAGGCTGACTGCCCCGACATATATGCCGACAATCAATTTCAATATGACGAGCGTCGTATTGGACCCGATCGATAACCAGGCCGTGCGCTTCTTCAATGCCGCTTGCTCCTGAGTCATATTTGAAAATCCCCTTCCCTGACAATCTACCCTCTATTTTAGCCTCAACCGCCAGGTATGTAAACCATTTCAGCAACAATCTCGCACCCTGCCACTATTCACGCACCCGCTGCACCGACACGAGTGACCAAATAAAGCAAAATTTTGGTTAGAATTACGAAAAACGGACTTCTGTCAGAAAAAAACGCCCCGCCTTTATGGTATAATAGAAGCAGAGTCAGTGGTACAGCACTGCCACGAGTGCAACCGCTCAGTACATGTAGTAGGGGAGAGAAAAGAATGGAAACAAAATACGATGTCACGATCACGGCCATCGGCGGCCTGGCCAAAACATTCCTCCAGGACAACAACAGCGCGATACTCATAGATGAAGGCATCCGGCCGAATCTTTCGGACATGGTAGTCGAGCACACCCCCGGCGACCTCAAGGAGGACATCAAGGTCGGCGACCGCCTGACCATCGCCGGCGCCAAATTCGTCGTCGAGCGCGTCGGTGACGCCGTGAACAACAACCTGCGCGACGAAGGCCACTGCACGCTCGTGTTCAATGCCGAAGGCTCCATGCCCGGACAGATCGTCCTGAAGGGCAGCCACCTTCCGGTAATCTCGGTCGGCGCCAAGATTTTCTTTTACAAAGGCACGAAGAGCCGCAGCAAGCAATGACATGCTGACCGGCCTATCAATTGATCAGTCTTATGAAAAAACGGGTCTCCATCCAGCATTTCTGCCGGATCGAGGCCCGTTTTTCATATAGCATGAATTGGAAAATCATAAATTCAGCGCCTGGGGCGGCTCCTGTACGTATGCATGCGTGAAGTCGCGCACGCTCTCCCGAGCGATGAAATGCAGCGGTACCGACAGCTCCTCCTCGACATCGAGGCCATGCAGGACATCGAGCATATGCTGCGCGGCCCGCATGCCCATGAGCTCATAGTCGAAAGCGATCGTCGTCAGCGCCGGATAGACGACAGCTCCGACGTCGTAGCCGCCGAAACCGGTCACGGATATCTCCTCCGGTACCTTTATGCCCCGCTCATGCAGATAGCGCAGTACGCCGAGGCCGATATTATCCGTGGCTCCGACGATAACCGTAGGATGAAGCCCGAGCGCCTCATCCGCCTTTTGATAAGCCGAGAGGAAATCGAATCCCGTCTCGATGAAATCGACCTTGCTGTCCCCACCGGCGAGGAACGTATCGTAGAAGCCCTGACGCCGCTCTATGCCTACCGCCTTATCCGTCTCTGTGACTCCGGCGAACACGGCATGGCGATGCCCCATCTGCCGCAGATAGGCCCCCATCATGCGGCCGGCCTTGTAGTCGTCGATGCGCACGCAGGATACACCCTCGTGGTACTGCCCCGTGAACATGATCGGCAGACTGCTGCGCTGAGCCAGCTCGACATGACGGTCGCTGATGCCTACCGAGTCGACGATGATGCCGTCGACCCCCTGCTGCATCAGACTCTGCATGTCCTCCAGCTCGCGCCGCATCGACAGATGGCTCACGAGCATAATGCCCTGATAGCCCTCAGGGTCGAAGACGCGATTCATCCCCGAGAGCAACTGGCCGACGGCTACCGAATCCATGCGCGGAATGACGATGCCGATGAGCTTGCTGGACTTCATCTTCAGCCGCTTGGCAAAGAAGTTCGACTTGAATCCCGTAGCGGCAATGGCCTGGCGCACACGCTCCTGCTTTTCCTCGCTGATATAGCCATTATTCAGGTAGCGTGAGACCGTGCTTTTCGACACACCGGCCAGTTCCGCCACATCTGATATCGTCACTTTGCTATCCATACCCTGTCCCCACACATAATCGACGTTGTTCGCTTCAATATTTTAACCGACCTGACGCCGAAATGCAAACCGACCCGCGGCGAAAACCCTCTCCGCGTCAGATATTCGGCAGCTGCCAGTCGATCGGCGTCTCACCGACGCTGCGCAGGAAATCATTCACACGCGAAAACGGACGGCTGCCGAAGAAACCGCGATGGGCCGACAGCGGGCTCGGATGCGGCGACTCGACGATATAATGCTGCCGATTCGTTATCATGTATTTCTTGCGCCGTGCCGGCGTCCCCCATAGGATGAACGCGATCGGCTTTTCCCGCTGATTCAGCAGCTCGATGATATGATCCGTGAATTTCTCCCAACCGCGGCCATGATGCGAGTTCGCCTGATGCTCCCGCACCGTCAGCACCGTATTGAGCAGCAGCACGCCCTGATCCGCCCAAGGCTTCAGGCAACCATTGTTCGGTATCGAGCAGCCCAGGTCATCCTCGAGCTCCCGGAATATATTGATGAGCGACGGCGGCGGCTGCACGCCCGGCAACACCGAGAACGAAAGCCCATGCGCCTGCCCCGGCTCATGATAGGGATCCTGTCCGAGTATCACGACCTTCGTGTCAGCATAGCTCGTATAGCGCATGGCATTGAATATGGCCGCCGCATCCGGATATACATGATACGGATGTCCGCCATAGTACTCCACTTTCAGGAATTCCCTGAGTTCCTTATAATACGGCTTGGCCATCTCCGGCGCCAGCAGTTCCGCCCAGTCATTGCCAAATATCTTATCCGGCTCCATAAACACAAGTCCCTTCGTTTTCATTGCATCAGCGTATTTTCATTCTGCTATCATTCTAACACATATCAATTCTATCATGCGGAGAAAATTTCCTGCTGACTGCATGAACGTCAAGAAAGCAGATTCCGCTCTTCTTCAAAAGCGAAATCTGCTTTCCCATACCAGTTACGATGTACCGGACTTTATCACTCGGCGATACCGGGTGTTGTCATCTGCTGCGGGGAGAGGATATGCTCCATCCGCGCCTTCTCCAGCAGACCCTTTTCGAGCACGACCTGCCGGATCGGCTTGCCCGTATTGTAGGCTTCCTTCGCAAGCATGGCGCTCTTCTCATAGCCGATATGCGGCAGCAGGGCCGTCACGACGCCGACGCTCTTATCGAGCCACTCCTGGCACTGCTCGCGGTTCGGCTGCAGATCGATGAGAAGCTTATCGACAAATGTATCGACGGCATTCGTCAGGAAGCGGAACGAATTGAATATGTTGAAGGCCATGACCGGCTCCATGACATTGAGCTCGAACTGCCCGTTCTCGACGCCGAGCGTCACGGCCATATCGTTGGCGATAACCTGATAGCATGCCTGATCGAGGACCTCGGCGATGACCGGATTCACCTTGCCCGGCATGATGGACGAGCCCGGCTGGCGCATCGGCAGCTTGAGCTCATTGAGACCGCAGCGCGGTCCTGAAGCCATCAGGCGGAAATCATTGGCCATCTTGATGAGCACGAGCGCCGTATTCTTCATGGCCGCCGATACATCAGCGAAACCATCCGTATTGTTCGTCGCATCGATCATATTGTCTGCCGTGACATATTTATCGCCGGTGACCTCAGACAGCGTCTCCGCAACCTTCGTGATATAGGCCGGCTCTGCATTGAGGCCCGTGCCCACGGCCGTGCCGCCCATATTGATGACGCGCACACCGTCGGCCGCCGCCTGGATGCGCCGGACTCCGCGACGCACAGCAGAAGCATAGTTGGCCATCTCCTGCCCCAGCGTGATCGGCACGGCATCCTGCAGATGCGTGCGGCCCATCTTGAGGATGTCCTTGTACTCGACTGCTTTCTTGTCCAGCTCAGATGCCAGGCGCTCCAGAGCCGCCGTGAGCTTCTTCGCCTTCGTGTTGATGCAGACCTTGATGCCGGTCGGGAAAGAATCGTTCGTCGACTGTGCCATATTGGCGTGGTTGTTCGGGGAGATGATGTCGTAGCGCCCCTTCTGCTCGCCCATGAGCTCGAGCGCGCGGTTGCAGAGTACCTCGTTCATGTTCATGTTGATCGAGGTGCCGGCGCCGCCCTGGATCGGATCGAGCGGGAACTGATCGAGCATCTGGCCCGCGATGATCTCGTCCGCAGCCTCGACGAGCAGGTCGCCGATCTTCTTATCGAGACGGCCGGTGGACATGTTCGCCAGAGCCGCCGCCTTCTTGACCTCAGCGATGGACTTGATGAAATCCGGATCAAGATGCTGCCCCGTTATCTTGAAGTTCTCGATCGCGCGCGTCGTCTGAACGCCATAGTAAACATCATCCGCAACCTCGAGCTCACCCAGGAAATCATGTTCTTTTCTCATTTTGGTTCCACCCTTTCTGCGGCCCTGCCGCACTGACATAGCCTTTTCCCTATCCGCAGCTGCCACCACTACAAGCAGCAGCCTTCTTTGTTGATATTTTGAATTTATGATTTAATAAACTACATCCCTTAACCACCTTTATTGTATCATGTATACAAAATACATGCAAGTACTTTTTCCGGATTTTGTCCTTTTGCGATGTACGTTATTTCGATACAATTTCCTTCATCAATATCTAAAGCTGAGCTGAATAAATCCCATAAATGATGCCGTCCACTGTGCTTTCCAGCCAGACAGGAGAGGCTCAGAACAGGCCGATTGCCATCATCCAAGGCAGGCCGATGCAGAACCACACCAGAAGATGCAGTATCGTCAGAACGAAGCCAACGCGCCACCACTGGCCCTGGCTGATGAAGCCAGCCCCGAAAAAGATCGGTGTGACACCGCAGCCATAATGCGTCAGGAACGAAGCGCTGTTGCAGAGCGCACCGAGCAGGATCAGCACGCCGATGACAGGAGCACCAGCCGCCACCAGCACGCCACCGAAGACCGCAAAGAATGCAGCGATATGAGCACTGTTGCTCGCGAGCAGGTAATGGGCAAATGTATAGATGATACCCAGCACGATGAGCATGGGCATCCAGGCCATGCCAGCTGTATAAGCCGCCATCGTATTCGCGAACCATTTCATCAGGCCGTATTTCGATAGGTAGGACGCCATGTTGACCAGCGCGCCCATCCATACGAGCGTATCCCAGGCACTGGCCTGATGAGTGATATCCTCCCAGTCAAGGATGTGGAGCACGAGCATGGCCGAGAGCCCCATCAAAGCGACGACCACAGCATCGATATGGTGGATCGAACTTGTGGCCCAGAGCACGAGGCAGACAAGGAATATGACGGTGAGCATCTTCTCTTTGACGCTCATCGGACCGATCTCTGCTAGCTCCTGACGCGCGAGTCGCTTCGTATCCGGGGTTTGCTTGAGCTCCGGATTGAATATCCGGTAAAGGATATACGGCTGGGCCAGTGTCAGGATCAAGCCCGGCACAATGCAGGCGAGGAACCAGTCCGACCAGCTGATCGACACACCGAACAGCTCCTGAGCCAGCGTATTGCAGAGCACGTTGTTCGAGGCCCCCGTCAGGAATATGCAGGCCGAGGTGATGACGGCAGCATAGGCGCTGAACATCAGGAATGCCCCTGTCTTCGCCAGCTTGCCATTCTTCGGATCTGCCCCCAGCGTAGCGCATATACTGTTAACAATCGGATAGATAATGCCGCCGCCTCGCGCTGTATTCGACGGCGTGAATGGCGCCACAACGAAATCTGTCGCAGAAAGAATGTACGCTACCGACAGCGAACTGCCACCGAACCTCGAGAGCAACACATAAGCGATGCGCTTACCCAGCCCCGTCTTTATAAAACTGGCTGCGAACATAAATGCGGCCACGATGAGCCAGATCGTAGTATTCGCAAACCCCGCCAAGGCCTCTCCAGGCTTCATGACGCCCATGACCGGCAGAACCATGCAGGCGATGAGTGCCGCTGCCCCCATGGGCAGCGGTCGCAAGATGAACGCAGCTATCGTTGCGATGAATATGGCCAGCAGCCCCCAGGCCTGATGCGTCACTCCCGCCGGTATCGGCAGATTCCAGATAATGGCACCGATCCCCACGCATATGATCAAGCCCAGTGCCGGACTCAGCCCCTTCTTTTCCTTACTCATGATCACTTCTCCTTTCGTCCATCTAGCAAAGATGGCTATGAATCCGTCAATTACTTTCCTCAGTGATTTGACTTATTCCATATTTGATGTTATTAATATATCTATCCGACTAGCAAAAACTACAAATTTTCTTACACATCCTATATTTTCGGTTTTATCAATATTTTTTAGAATTATATCGCAGTGAGGTCTTTTATGAACGATGATTCATTAGCAACCACATGGCTCGCGCGGCCGATTTGCTGGCAGCAGCTGACGCGCCGCGACTGGCTCAAGCTCCTATTCATGCTCGTGCTCGTACCGCTGGCTGGCGAGCCACAGATCCACCCCTTCGCCGGCACTGACTTTGCTAGCTTCCGCGTGAGCTTCGGTTCCCCTGTATTCCTGCTATTCCTGCTCTGGCTCGATCACTTCCCACGCTTTTTTTGCGGCGTAGCCACCGGCCTCGCTGTCCTGCTGTTCCGCGCAGGACTCGACTGTCTCGGCTACGGTCTCCCGTTCGCCACGGCGCTATACGCGCACGTCCCGACGTTCTTTTATTATTTCATGTATGCCTCGCTATTCGGACTGCCCAGCCTCGACAAAAAATCCATCTACGAGCAAGCTCTGACCATCGCCGGCTGGGCTATATTCGCCGAAATTGGTGCAAGCATCGTCGAGTTATCGGCCATGAACGCGATGCGCTCCAACATGCAGCAGTCCATCACGCCCGACATGCTGCTGCGGCTCGCATTCATCGCCGTGCTGCGCTGCTTCTTCATCCTGTCATTCTTCTTCCTCTTCCAGCTCTACAGCACCGAGGCACGTCTCGCACGCAAGACAAAAGAAAAAAACCGCCTGTCTCTGCTCATTGCCGGACTCTACGAGGAGGTATTCGAGCTGCACGGCACGCTGCGCAACTCAGAGCAGGTCACGCATGACTGCTATAACATATACGACGAGCTCAAACAACACGCCGCCAGTCCTCATGCCGACAGCGAGACAGATAGGCACTGGGCGCGTGAGATACTACGCATCGCCGGTGAATGCCACGAGATAAAGAAAGCCAATCAGCGCATATACGCCAGTCTGTCCGAACTCACGCGAAACCGGCATGTCGACGACTATCTACCGCCCGCCGAGATCATCCGTATCATGGTACACGCTGAGAGCAAATACGCTCGCGCCCTGGGCAAGGACATAACTTTTCAGACAGACATCGAGCCCGGGCTGCCGCCCGTACACGTTTTCACCCTGCTCTCGATACTCAACAACCTCGCCGCCAATGCCATCGAAGCCATAAAAAAAGGCCGGCCCACCAGTATCAGCGTAAAGCTGAACCGGAAAGCCGGCTGCACGACGGCAGATCATCCCGCGGTACTGCTACACATAGAGCTCGCAAATACCGGCAGTGCCATCCCGCCATCCCATCTGACGCGGGTGTTCCGCCCTGGATATACCACGAAATTCGACTCCAGCGGCCGTGCCTCCAGCGGTGTCGGCCTGACCTATGTGAAGCATCAGACAGAGGCACTCAACGGGCACATTATCATCACATCGGACGGACAAGACGAAGTACGTTGCCTGCTCGATATACCGCTGGAGCATCTGACGGAACCACTGGCGACCACAAGCATCCTCCATACGTCCGATGCCCCGCCTACCTCCTCAACGGCTGCCACGCCGATAACACCGACTCACAGAAAGGACATAAAATGAACTTCCTCTTGATAGATGATGACGAAGCTGTACGCCTGATGCTGCAGGACATCATCGAAGACTACAGCCTCGGCACCGTGGTATCCTCGCTTGCAAGTGCTGCCGATCTGACGGCAGAACTGCTGGCTGCGCACCATATCGACATACTGATCATCGACATGCTCATGCCTGACATCGACGGCATCCAGGCTATCGCAAAGCTCCATGGCCAGTTCCGCGGCAAGATTATAATGCTCTCCCAGATAGAGAGCAAAGACCTCGTCGGCAAGGCCTATGCAGAAGGCGTAGATTATTATATAACGAAGCCTCTGAACCGCAACGAAATTGTCGGCGTCATAAGGAATGTCAGTGAACATCTGCGCCTGGCTGCCTTCGCCCGCAACCTGCAATCCTCCCTGGCCGGCCTCAGTCCTACATCTCCGGCCGCAGTCCCTCCATCCGTGACTGCCCCTGCGGCTGCGCCACGCAAAGATGGCCTCACCGCTGCGAAATCGGTCATGCGCGAACTCGGCCTGCTATCGGCCCTAGGCACGAGCGATATCCTCGATATCGTCAGTTATCTCCAAGCTACCTGTCCAGCCGGCAGCGCCATGCCCTCGCTGAAATCCATCTTTCTCGCCATAGCCAGCCAGCGCAATGCTGCTGACCCTCGTCGCGAAGCAAAAGCCATGGAACAGCGACTGCGTCGTACCGTATTCCAAGGGCTCGTGAACCTGGCTACGATGGGAGCCGTAGACTACACGAATCCGCTGTTCGAAGAATATGCCCCTCTCTACTTCGACTATGCTGATGTACGTCATGCCATGACGCAGATAGAAAACAACCAGAAGCCCACCATCTCTGATGTGCACATCAATCTGAAAAAATTCATCAGCGCTCTCTATGACGCCACACAGAAATAGTAAAATGGCTGCCACACCAATGTGTGGCAGCCATTTTGCCCTCCGGCCACAGATCGGCCTGAGCCATACCGTGACCATTATTCATATATCGTCGCTTACGCTATCAGAGAATGGATTTGTAGATATCGATGATCTGCTCCTTCGTGACATCACGCGGATTGCCCGGTGTGCAGGCATCGGCCATGGCCGACTCGGCCAGGAAGTCGAGGTCTTTTTCCTTTACTCCGAGCTCGCTGAGGTGCTCCGGGATGCCGACATCCTTCGCGAGCTGCGCGACGGCATCGATCGCTGCCTTGCGGTACTCCTCCTGCGTCATGTCATCGACGCCGCTCACGCCCATGGCCCGGGCGATCTCGCGATAGCGCTCGCCAGTCGCCGGCGCGTTGAACTTCAGTACCGGTGCCAGCAGGATGGCGCAGGCCATGCCGTGCGGGATATCATAGACAGCGGACAGCGGATGCGCCATCGAGTGATCGATACCGAGGCCGACATTCGAGAAGCCCATGCCGGCCATGTACTGGCCGAGAGCCATCTCGCCACGCGCCTCATGGTCGCCCGTCACCGACTTGCGCAGCCATTTGCTGATGACGCCGATCGCCGTGATATGCATCATATCCGTGAGTTCCCAGGCCCCCTTCGTGATGTAGCCCTCGATTGCGTGAACGAGCGCATCCATACCGGTCGAGGCGCAGAGTCCTTTCGGCATCGACGCGCACATATCCGGATCGATGATGGCTACGGCCGGTATGTCATGCGGGTCGGCGCAGACGAACTTGCGATGTTTCTCCGTATCCGTTATGACATAGTTGATCGTGACCTCGGCCGCCGTGCCAGAGGTCGTCGAGACTGCGATGATGGGCAGAGCCTTGTTCTTCGTCGGGGATGCGCCCTCGAGGCTGCGCACATCGGCGAATTCCGGATTCGTCATGATGATGGCGATTGCTTTCGACGTATCGATGGCCGAGCCACCGCCGATGGCTACGATGATATCAGCCCCGCATTTCTTGCAGAACTCCACGCCTTCCTGGACATTCTCGATCGTCGGATTCGGTTTGATATGGTCATAGACCTCGAAATCTATTTTGTTCGCTTCCAGCAGTTCGGTCACTTTGGTAGCGACCTTGAATTTCATGAGGTCCTTGTCAGTCACGACCATGACTTTCTTACAGCCACGCCCCTGCACCTCAGTCACGATTTCCTTGATTGCTCCGGCTCCGAAATACGAAGTCTCATTCAGAATCATGCGCATAGCCATCTTTGAATCCCCCTATCGTATAATAAACCGATTAACAAAGCTCCCATAAAACAGAATAGATTGTGAATAAATACTACAAACTCCCTGTTTCATATATAATATAAC
>CACXCN010000090.1 GCA_902766095.1 uncultured Selenomonas sp.
GCGTTTAAGTACTTTCAAGGGACCTATTAAATGGGAAAAATTTTATTTTAGCCAAACCACAATAGCGGAATGGAGGAACCATGCCTGTCGCGGTACTACGTGCTTAGGTCTGATGATATCGTATTTTCCGTTACAGCCCCTGCATTGTTGCTTGTCTTGGGTAAAGGCCGAGAAACTGCAAATGGCTGCGGCTGGAACGATTGCTCATTTCAGCCACAGCCATTCGTAATCAATATTCGATTCCTCTCAATGACCGGTTCTCGCCGCTAGGACCGCCCGTCTTTTCTGACGCAGCTTATACCATATCATAGGGATCAGCAGCATCGGTACGCCGGCATACAGAGCCTGTCGCAGCTCCGGCACGAATGCCATGACCACGAGGCAGGCGACCTGCGCCCAGATGCCGAACAACGTCACATACGGGAAGAACGGCACCTTGTACTTCAGCGTATTCTCCAGGCCCTGCTGGCGGATCTTGCGACGGCGACGATACTGGCTCCAGCATATCGATATCCAGGCGATAGCGCCCGAGAAGCCCGATACGGCCAGCAGATAGGTATATACATCCGAATCCGGATTGATCGCGTAGAGCAGTATGACGGCCCAGCAAGCGCATATGGAAAGCATGATCGAGCGCGACGGCACGCCATTGTCATTGATATGCTTCAATGTGCGCGGTGCCATATCCATATTAGCCAGGGCGTGCAGGGCACGGGCGGCACCATAGAGGCCGCTGTTCGAGCACGAGATGGCCGCGGTCAGTATGACGACTGCGAAGAAAGCGCCGAAGCCCGTGAAGCCATACTGATTCAGGGCTGCCGCGAAAACGCTCTCCTGCAGCGATGCCTGATCCCAGGGCAGGATAGATATCAGGAGCGATATCGGGATGATGTAGAGAGCGATGATGCGCCAGGTGACATTGCGGACCGCCATCGGTATGCTCTTGGCCGGGTTGTCGCTCTCGCCGGCCGCGAGGCCGATGATCTCCGTGCCCTGGAAATTGACGAGGATGATGACCATCGTCAGGAATATGGCCCAGTAGCCATGCGGGGCGAAGCCGCCGCTCCCCAGCAGCACACTCGTACCGATGTAGCCCTGATCGCCGATGACGCCGAGGCATATGAGACCGGCCACGATGGAGAAGGCCACGAGGGCCACGATCTTCACGAGGGCCAGCCAGAACTCGCTCTCACCGAACTTATCGACATGGAATAGATTTATAACCGTTATCAGCAGGCCAAACAATACTGCCCACCACAGCTGACTGATCTGTGGCAGGAAGTTGCTCATGATGATGCCGGCTGCTATCATCTCTGATGGCACATAGGCCACCCACGTAATCCAGTAGGCCCAGCCCACACCGCAGGCCCATACCGGCGATATATTCTCGCGGGAATAGACCACAAAAGAGCCCGATATCGGTTTCTCTACGGCCAGCTCGGCCAGGCACAGCATGACGCACAGGACGATGATGCCGCCCAGCATATAGGCCAATATGGCTCCCGGGCCGGCATTCTCCAGCACATAACCAGTGCCGAGGAAATACCCGCTGCCTATGACTCCGCCCAGTGATATCAGCTGCAAATGTCTGTTTTTCAGACCACGCTGCATTTTGTTTTCGCTCATCGGCTCAATAACACGACCTTTCCTGCTTCACTACATTTCGAATATGGTAGTGTCCTCTCGTGGAGCAGCTTGATTTTTCTAACACATAGATAGTAGCATAAACCATGAGCGAATACTATAGTTTTTTTAAAAAATTATCGCTCGGGCAGTATACAATTTTCTGGACAATAGCGGTATAATATTGCCTATCAATGTAACTATGCAAAGGAAATAAACAAATGAAAGCCTATAACACCATAGAAACGACACCGGCTGACAGCCTCACGACGCTGGCGCACTACGAAATACAGAAATCAAAATTCCTGACGTGTGCCCAGCATGTCGAGAGTGAAGCCGAGGCCCGCGAATTCATAGCAGCTGTAAAGAAAAACTACTATGACGCCCGCCATACCTGCTCCGCATACGTCATCGGCCCCGATGCGCGCCTGCAGAAGTCTAATGACGACGGCGAGCCGGGCGGCACCGCCGGCAATCCCATACTGGAGTGCATCAAGCAGAACGGTCTGACTGATATCGTCGTGACCGTGACGCGCTACTTCGGCGGCATAAAGCTCGGGGCCGGCGGCCTCATACGCGCCTATTCCCATGCTGCCGCCCTGGGGCTCGCAGCATGTCCGATGATAAAGATGCAGCCCTACCTGCGGCTATCACTACGACTGACCTATGATCATCTGGCACCGGTCCAGGCCTACCTCCGCAATCAGGCGGAGCTCGGCACCACGATCATGCCCGACGAGACAACCGAAACGGAATACGCAGCTGACGTCACCATGCATCTGCTCGTGACCAGCGAGACCATCGATCAGCATATCGCCACGCTGACCGATATGCTGGCCGGACGCCTCAGCTATAAAAAAGACGGCGAGACCCTCGCCGCCCGGAAAATCAATCGCCCGGAAAAATAACCAGTCACCGGATCGTCAGCCTGACCTGCTGCAGGAATTCGTCCGCCGACCGGCCATAAACCGAGCGGAATGCCCTTGCCGCATCGCCCTGCGTGCGCGTCTGCTGCAGCCAGTGCTGGATACTGCGCCAGCCGCCATGCTGCAGGAGCCCGGCAGCCGCATACTCGGAGAATTCGGATACGGCCTTGTTGCCGTACTCCTGTTCCGCCTGCTTATAGCCTTTTGTCGAAGCCAGATCGATGGGACTCGTCAGGGGGGAGCCGTGCAGTTCCTGCTGCCAGTTGCGCTGATAGTCAGCCAATGTGACCCGCTGACCGGCGATGGCGAACTGCACGCCCATCAGATAGCCGGCACCATGCTGGAGCCATTCCAGCGTCTTGCCAGCCGTATCATCCGCCCGGCCGGTGATATTCATATATTGTGATTCATAAAGCCGCATGAGCATCGTGCCGACGATGAAGCGCCGCTGCATGCCATCCGACAGCTCACCGGCATTCATGATGAGCGTGCTGCCATGCTCGACCCACAGACTGTCGCCGGCCATATTCCGGGCTTCATCCGCATCGAGTCCCAGCTCCTGCCGGGCGGCCGCAGCCATATCACCGGCATCGGCCGCCAGTATGACACGATAGTGCCCATGCATATCGCTGCCGAGCAACCGACGCAGCAGTCCCCTGGCCTCTCCGGTCTCCCCGGTGAACGAATCCCGCAGCGACTGGCTCACACCGGAGCGGGTCTCGATATCGAGCTGCAGCGGACTGCGCCGCTCCTGCGCCCACCAGCGGCTGAATTCCTGCAGAAAATCATCCAGCGATACGCCGAAGGAGCGGGCGAATGCCTGCTGACCGTCATGTGTCTCCCGCAGAGCCTCGAAATAACCGGCCAGAGCCTTTACACCCGTCCGGTTCGCGCTGTGGCTGTCCGACAGACCGCCGGCCGCATAATGCGTCACGAGGTACCAGGTCATGAGGTCCGACAGCTGATAGGTATGCAGGTCCTGCTGCATGAGCTTGATGCGCTGCTCCTGATTGCAGTGCTGCAGGGCATCGATCTTCACGAGCTTCGCGGCTCCGAGCAGATCGAGTTCGACATCGAGATGCCATTTGTCCACGGTTCGACCGCCGAGCTCCTCGCAAAGCGCCGCCCCGACGAAATCAGCCGAGCCCTCCTCGAGCCAGAATATGGCCGCATCGTCCGTATCATGCCCCTGCGCCAGCGCATACTGGAGCTGATGGAACAGCTCATGCCCCGTCGTCGTATAGTGATTGCTCTTATCGCTCATCACGCCGGCCGCGGCATTGATCACCGTTATGCCGGTGGCGCCGCCGGTCCAGCCGCCCGAGACGCGGGCGATATTATCTGCTTCATCGGCCTTCAGGTCGAACTTGTCACTCAGCGTCGATTGATAGGTATCCTCATCCGCTGCCAGGTACAGACTGACATCCTGCATCGCATAGTTCCCCGTACAGGATGCGATGAAGTCGGGGAATTTTTCTGCTGCGAGCTTCACATCCTGCAAAGCTGCCGCTGGCGGATTGCCGACCGTCTCCACCCGTATCTGACCGTTCCCGCGGTCATGAGGCCATAGCTGGCTCCAAAAGCTGTCCGGAACAGCCACTGCCAGCACGACACCGATCAGACAGACCAGGACACCCAGCCCCGCCAGAATACGAATCAGCCTGGACAAACGAAATCACCTCATCATTGCCACCGGCACAAACGGCTTTGGAAAAAATCGATGATGCCGAACAGCAGCAGCCCCATAGCCGATAGCACGACGATGCCGGCATACATATCGAGATAGTTGACCCGCAGCCAGGCATCCATGATGAAATATCCCATGCCGTACTGCGTCCCGAACGTCTCCGTGAAGAACAGTACCGAGATCGCCGTCGCCATGGCCACCCTGATAGCGGTAAAGAATTTCGGCAAGGTCGCAGGGAATATGATGTAGCGGAAGACCTGGCCGAGTGAGGCTCCCAGCGAATAGAGCGGATAATAGGTCTCCCGGGGCAGACCGCCGATGCCATCGCGCACCGCTATGACGACCTGGAACACGATGATCAGGAAGATCATGATGATTTTGCTGAGCTCCCCGACCCCGGCCAGCAGCATCAGGATGGGCAGCAAAGCGATTTTCGGGATCGGGTACGTGAGATAGACGATGGGCGCCAGCAGGCGGTCGGCCCGCGGAAAATAGCCCATGAGCAGGCCGAGCGGATAGCCGACGATGACCGCCAGCACCAGACCGGCCGCGATGCGCCATATGCTGTACAGCGCGTGGATGGATATCGCACTGACCATGATGCTGGCCAGGCGCTCGAATACCCGCCACGGCTGCGGCACGATGGGCAGCTGCATGACTGCCGCGACAGCGGACCAGACGACCAGCAGGAATACGGCCCCTAGCAGATAGGAGCGCAATACGCGCCAGGAACTTATCGGCATCAGTGCTCCACCTCCCCGCGCAGCATGTCATGCAACTGGTTTGCCAGCTGCTGGAACTGCTGGCCGCCGCGAGCGGCCCTGTCACCAGCGAGCGGATTGACGATCACGCGCCGCACCTGACCCGGGCTCGCGCTGAATACGACGATCGTCTGCGCCAGATAGAGCGCCTCCTCGACGTAGTGCGTGACGAGCAGCGTCGTGACCGAGTTTTCCTGCCACAGCCGCAGGAATATGTTCTGCATCTCCTCGCGCGTTATCGCATCGAGCGCTGAGAACGGCTCATCCATCAGCAACAGATCAGGCTCGAGCAGGAACTCCCGGGCCAGACCGACCCGCTGCTGCTGTCCGCCCGACAGCTCGCGCGGATAGCGCTGCTCGAAGCCGGCGAGCCCGAGGTCGTTCAGCAGCCGATCGCGCTTTTCCTGCGCGACCGGCTGCTTCTTTATGCGGCAGGCCAGCTCGACATTATCCCGCACATTCTTCCAGGGCAGCAGGCCGTAGTTCTGAGGCATGAAGCCGATGCTCAGGCGATGAGGGTCGACCGGTTCGCCATTGATGGCGACCGTGCCCTCATAATCATGCGTGAGACCGGCCACTGCCCGCAGCAACGTCGATTTGCCGCATCCCGAGGGGCCGATGAGGGCGCATATCTGCCCCTGCTCCACCGTCAGGTCGATATGATCGAGCACTTTGACCAGATGATGCGCCTCTTCATAGGTGACCGTCAGATCATTGATCCTGATTGCTGGCTCCCGGCTGCTCATATTCGGCTCAGGCTTCAAAATATCCCTCTTCCCCTAAAAATATCTCTTTGGCAATCTCTCAGTTCAACAGATTGGTCACGATATCATCATAGCTATAGGCTTTATCGATCAGCCCCTTCTCGTGGAGCCAATTCATGCATTCATCGACATCCGACTGTTTGGGCATATCAGCATGATGATATTTCGGCAACTGCAGAGCCTCTTTGGCAGCGTCCGGGAAACCGCTCTTCTCTATGACGAGGTCGATGTACTCCTCGCGCGGCGTATTGTTCAGATAATCCACAGCCTTGTTATAGGCCCTGTACAGCGCTTTGATCGACTCGGCCTTGTCCGTCGTCGCTTTCTTGGTGAATACCATCACGCCGGGATTGATGCCCATGCTTTCCGAATCCGTGATGAGCGTGCAGCCATTATGTACCGCGATGCTGGCCATCGGCTCCGGCAGTGTGGCAGCCGCCAGCTTGCCATTCTGCAGCATCTCGAGGCGCGTCGGGATCTGCGGGATGATGACCTTGTTGATGCTGTCAGGCGTCATATGCTCCTGGGCGAGGATGCGGTCCGTCACATAGTCGATGATCGTGTTCTTCGACACGGCTACATCCTGCCCGGCCAGATTCGGGACCGTATTGATGCCCGACGCCTGGCTGGCCACGAGCCGGTAATTGCCATCTGTGAACGAGGTGACCCGGACATCGAAGCCACCCGCTTCCGCGAAGGCCACCGCCAGCAGATCGGAGATATCGCCATCGAGGTTGCCGCTCTGCAGGGCCGAGTCCCGATCCATGGCGCTCTTGAACTGCTGCACCGTGACATCAAGGCCTTCCTCAGCAAAGTACCCCTTCTCCTGGGCGATGATGAACGGGATGGAGTCCGTATCCGGCATGACACCGATCGTCAGTGGTTGCAGCTTCTTTCCCTGGCTGCTCTCACTCGTCTGATTCGTACTGCCACAGCCGGCAGCCACTGCTATGAGCATCACCGCTGCGAGTATTGCAAATACCTTCCGCATAGTTCTTCCCTTGCCTTTCCCTGATGTATTGCCTGCATCATACGTTATTTAATTGAACAGAATCGACTTCACGATATCGGCTCCCACGCCGACATAGTTCATGACCTTGTCGATTGTTCCCTTGTTGTCATCGTAGGCTGCCTGGGCCTTGTCCGTGAGGCTGTGCGCCTCCTGCTGCAGCCCCTGCAGCGACTTGATATTGCTATCGACATTATCGAGCATCTGCTGGGTCTCGGCCAGCGATTTCTGTACCGAGTCCGACTCACTAGCATTGCGGGATACTGCCTCCTGATTGGCTCCGGCCCGCTTCTCGCGGTCAGCCGTCTTGCCGGTCACCTTGTCTATGATTTTGCCAATCGTAGAGTCGCTGCCCTCCTGGCCGATCCTGGCTCCGGCAGCCTTCAGGTCTCCCGACTGACCAGCCAGCTCGCTCTGCCGCTGCTCGAGAGCCTTTTTCTGCTTCTCGAGGTCTTGTTTCTGGCGCTCGAGATCGGCCTCCTGCTGCTTGAGCTGGCTTTCCTTATCTTTCAGCTGCTGCGCCTGATAGATCTTCTTCTGCTGAGCGGCCTGCTGCTCATGCGAATAGCCCGTTATGACGAGCCCGAGCAACACCGCCACACAAAAGGCCCCGGCGAGCAGCGCTTTGCGTTTGCGACTCTTCGTCCACCAACCCGATTTCTTTTGCGGCTCGATGCGTTTGTCCCGGGCCAGCTCGCGCACCGGCCGGTCATCATCGGGATAGTCCTTGGCCTCTCCAGCTTTTTGCGGGAAGGGAGCCTTGATGTCTTCGATGGCCGGCAGTTCCTGCGTATCGCCCCGGTTCATTTTACGCGTAGCGTCATCGCCGAGAGCCGGATTCTGACGGTCGCGTTCATCCCTGTCCATGTTTATGTTGCTCATACGTTCTTACCCTTTTCCTGTGCAATCATCCAGGCATGTTCCCGCTGCATCGTCTCACAGAGGCGCTTCAGCGTCCAGAATTTATTGACCGGCGTCACGACTGATTTATAGGCGATATCGGGCACGCCTGCCTCCCGCAGGGCCTTCAGCACTTTATCCAGCCGCTTATCGCGGATGTCCTGCATCACCATGACCTCATGCGGGAACGAGAACTCCTCTGCCGCCGGCTGATTCGGGCCAAATCCTGGCAGTCCGAGGAGATAGCCGACCTTTTCCTGCCAGTCGTCATCCTTCAGTTCCTTGACCTCTATCTTCAGATCAGCCATGACCTGCTTGACGGATGCCAGTCGATCGGCATCCGTGAATCTGTACAATAATACCTTTTCCTGTTTTTTCATCGTCATTTCACCAAGCCACGCATAAGAAGATAGGTAACGAGCTCGTCCAGCGTGACGCCCTCCGTCCTCATGCGCTCATCCAGTTCCTGCCGCAGGGTCTTCGGCAGATTGACCACCAATCTGCCGCCCAGATCCAGCTCCGTCTGGGAATGGTTCGGCTCCTGAGCTGTCTTTTCCCGATTCTTCTTGCTTTCCTTGCCCTTCTTGCCAGCCGTATTGCTCTTGCTGTCTGGGCTTTCCGTTTTTGCTTTCTCGGCGGACTTATTCTCCTTGCCGCTATGAGCTGCTTTTTCCTTCTTCGAGGGAGCGGCATTGTGGTTCTCGCCCTTCTTCGCCGAGGCTTTCTTCCCCTCAGCCGGCTTCGCCTCGGATTTTTTCGGCTCAGACTTTTTCGACTCAGCCTTTTTCACTTCGGCTTTCTTTGTCTCTGTCGTTTCGGCGGTCTTGCCGTCATCGGCCTGCGCCGCTGCCTTCTTCTTGCTGCGGCTCTTCTTTTCCGCCGGCTCCGGTGGATAGACATAGAACTCATTATAGGCCTGACGCAGAGTCTCGCTGGCCTGTTTCGTGCCCACGCCGATGATGTAGGACGGCTCCTCCGAATTCAGCAGCTCGGCGATGCGCACGAAATCAGAATCCGTCGTGATGATGAGGTATTTGCGCACCCCCTCATCATACAAGATCTTGGCCGAATCATAAAGCGCGGAATCCAGCGAGTTCTTGCCGAAATAGGTGCGGCTGATCTGCCGGAACGTGAACCCGGGACGCCGCATGAGCTTGTCCCAGCGCTTCTGATCCGGCCGCTGATCCCAGTCCGACACCACGATGGTGCGGCACGGCTGGAACCGGCGCGCCTTGCCCAGCGTATAATTAAGCATCTCGAACGGTGCATTCTCTATATCGTATAATATCGCTACCGTTTCTTTACTAGAACTCAAAGACATTCATATACAACTTCCTTTCTTTCTTTTAAATTTCCGTATCTCTCAATCAAGATATCGCTGCTACGTCAATTCCGCAGCACGCTGTCGATGATGCCGCCGCCGAGGACGCGGTCGCCATCGTAGAAAACAACCGACTGGCCGGGCGTGATGGCTCGCTGCGGCTCCTCGAACCTGACTCTGACGCTGCCGTCCGGCTGCCGCTCGACGACGGCCTCGCCCTCCCGCTTGCCATAGCGCGTCTTGGCCCGGCACTTGATGCGCTCCGGGATTGGGCGTCCGGAAAGCCAGTTCAGATCGGTGGCCGTCAGACTCTGGGCGAATACATCCTGAGCCCCGCCGACGATGACGCGGTTCGTCTGGGTATCGAGGCCAACGACATAGAGCGGCTCCGGCGCTGCAATGCCCAGACCGCGCCGCTGTCCTATGGTATAAAGCGGTACGCCGTCATGATGTCCCAGCACGTGGCCGGCGAGGTCGACGATATCGCCTGGTATCAGGCAACCGGGATTATGCTGCCGGATATACGCCTTATAATCATCATTGGGGACGAAGCAGATTTCCTGACTATCCGGCTTGTTCGCGACAGGCAATTCATAGGCCGCCGCCAGTTCCCGCGTATGCTCCTTCTTGTAATCACCGAGCGGGAACAGGAAGCGGCGCAGCATGGCCTGAGTCAGGTTGTAGAGCACATAGGACTGGTCTTTGCCCGCATCAATGCCCTTGCGCAGGGCATACTCGCCATCCGGCTCCTGCGTGATGCGCGCATAGTGCCCGGTTGCCACATAATCGGCCCCGATCTCGTCCGCTTTGGCCAGCATGGCTGCGAACTTTATGTAGCGATTGCAGGCGATGCAGGGATTCGGCGTCCGCCCACGCGCATATTCGGCCAGGAAATTCGCTATGACCTTCTCGCGGAACAACTCGCGGAACTCCAGGACGTAATGGGGTATCCCGAGAATCTCGGCCACGCGCCGCGCATCATCGACACTGGCTTCGCTGCAACAGCCGCGATCCGGCACGCCGCAGGCACTGTCGCGGTTCTCATCCGCCAGCCGCAGCGTGATTCCTATGACCTCATAGCCTTTATCGCGCAAAAGGGCTGCGGTCAACGAACTATCGACGCCGCCGCTCATAGCCACGATTACTTTTTTCTTGCCCAACCGTGTCACCTCATGAAGAATATCATTTCTAAGTATACCATAAATGCGGTACATATAGCAAAATATGCCTGCCATGGTACTACATGCTTAGGCCTGAAACATCATATTTCATCGCAGCCATAAGTCTCACTTTATGGCATAAGAATCCCCCCAGACCAAGCAGTTTTCACTGCAAGTCTGGGGGGATTCCGCTGACAGGCTGCCCTCCATTCCGGCGGGAGCCTTTTGCTGTTGTGTACCGGACGAGTGGCTTAGTGCTTCTGCACTTTCAGATGCGACATGCACTGAGCACAGTTGCCGCCGCAGGCTCCGGCACAATCTTCCTTACCATCCCGGAAATTGTGATAAACATGACGTATCGCAAAGAACAACGCCACCGCCACGATTGCTCCAACGATGAATGTAGCCATGAGTCTTCCTCCTTTGCTTCATCCCTATCTCTTGATTATATCGCAAACTGGATCAGAAGCCCAGCGCCGTGCCGATCTGGTAGACCAGCAACGATACGAGCCAGGCAATGACGAACATGTAGGCAGCGGAGAAGGACATCCACTTCCAGCCGCCGGCTTCTTTCTTTATCGTGCCCAGAGCCGTAACGCAGGGCGTGTAGAGCTGAGTGAACACCATGAAGGCGATCGCCGACATCGTCGTGAAGGCGGTGCTCATGTCCGTGCCGAGCAGCGTCTGAGCGGTCTCTGCGGCATCCTCAGCCTCGGTCGATATATCCGGAGCATTGTAGAGGATGCCGATGGTCGATACGACAGCCTCTTTGGCGAGAATCCCAGTGATGACTGCCGAGCCAGCCTGCCACGAGGCAAAGCCATGGAATACAAACAGGTTGCTCATCCAGCTGCCGAGCGTAGCCATGAACGATTCGCTCATTTCCTCCGTCGGACCATCGAAGTTGTAGTTCGTGAGTACCCAGATGAGGACCGAAGCGGCAAAGATGATGGTACCGGCTTTGACGAGGTAGCCCTTGCCCTTGTCCCAGGTCTCGAGCAGGACGGTCTTCATATCCGGTATACGATACGGCGGGAGCTCGAGCAGGAACGTCGAGCCTTCCTGTTTGAATATGGTTGCACCGAGGCCTTTAGCGACGACGATAGCCATGACGATACCGATGATGTACATCGCGAACACGACATTCGCTGCATTGTCAGGGAAGAACATCGCGGCAAACAATGCCATGATTGGCAGCTTTGCGCCGCAGGTCAGGAAAGGCGTGATGAGTATCGAGACCATACGGTCTTTCTCGGAGTCGAGCGCGCGGGCCCCCATGATTGCGGGGACGCCGCAGCCGAAGCCCATCATAAGCGGCATGATGCCTTTACCGGTCAGGCCGCAGCGGCGCATGATCGGGTCCATGATGAACGCGATACGGGCCATATAGCCGGTGCCATCGAGGAACGACAGGCAGAAGAACAGGACGAATATCAGCGGCACGAACGTCAGCACGGCGCCGACGCCGGCGATGATGCCGTCAGCGACGAGCGACTGCATCCAATCCGCTACGCCAGCTGCGGCCATAGCGTCCTTTGACCAGTCGAGGAAATCTTCATTGATCAGCTCATCGAGCACATCAGCGATCGGCTGGCCGATCCAGGTGAACGTAATCTGGAACACGGCGTAGAGAATGACGAGGAATATCGGCAGGGCCAAGACGCCGTTGGCCAGATATTTATCGATTTTCTCCGAGGTCGAGGTACTGGCTTGATTCAAAGACACGGCCTGAGCCATGATCTTGTCGATGATGTCGTAGCGCGCCTCTATGGTCTGCTCGAGCTTCTGCGACTCCGTAAGATCCGGGCTCTGCTCGATGGCCTGGACTTTCTCGATATGAGCCTGTACCTGCTCGCTGACATTATAGCGGTTCATGACCGTCTCGGTGAATACCGAGAGCAGTTTCTCCGTGCTCTTGTGGTCGCGGCCCACGGTCTCGACGACCGGCATGCCAAGGGCATCCTCGAGCTTGCGTACATCGATTTTTATGCCACGGCGTTTCGCCTCATCCTTCATGTTGAGGTCGACGAGTACAGGGATTCCCTTTTCGAGCAACTGTATCGTGAGGAACAGGTTGCGCTCGATGTTCGAGCTGTCGACGACATCGACGACGAGGTCGAGCTTGTTGTTCGTCAGGTAGTCGATGACGATTTTCTCCTCCGGGGAGCGGGCATTGATCGAATACGTGCCCGGCAGGTCCACGATGGAGATTGCCCGGTTCTTATAGCGCGTATAGCCGACTTTCTTATCGACAGTGACGCCCGGCCAGTTACCAATCTTCTGACGGGCACCAGTCAGCTCATTGAATATCGTTGACTTTCCTGTATTCGGATTGCCTGTCAATGCTACTGCTAATGTTGACATTGTATCTACTCACTTCTCCTTTGCCACCTACAGCGATTTCCTGTTTTCAGCCGGCCTGCTCCACCGCGATCTTCTCTGCATCCTCACGACGCAGAGCCAGGTTGTAGGAGCGCAGCCGCACGGCAATCGGATCTCCGAGCGGAGCTGAGCGGAGCACCTTCACTCTCGTGCCCGGTGTCATGCCCATGGTCATGAGACGCTCTTTCAAAGCGGAGTCTGCGATAGACACGACCTTCAATGTCATGCCCGTCTTGCCTTCTTTGAGAGTCAAAATCAATCCCTCCTGTAAATAAGTACGCATATGATATAAGTTAATGATTAGTAATGATAACACATCTCATTTATCTCTGCAGTTAATATAATAGCGCGTATCATTTACAATTGTCAATAGTTATCATTACTCTTTTTAAATTATTCCCATAAAAAAAGGAATCCAGGCTTAGCTATGCCTGAATTCCACATTTCTTTATATTGTTGCTGTCCGATTTCCCATCATTACGTCAATGGAATGGTTCATCGCACCAGCTCGACCGGTGACAGGATGACGGTGCCACGGCTGTTCACGAAACGCTCGGCGCGCACGCCAAAGACATCCGCGAGGAGCTGCTCATTGAGCACCTCCTCCGGTCGCCCCTGAGCATAGATGTGATGCTCGTGGACCACGGCTGCCTCATCGGCATACTGCATGGCATGATTGATGTCATGCAGGACCATGATCACGGTGATGCCATAGCGGTCATTGATATCCGTGACGATGTTCATGACCTCAAGCTGATGAGCGATGTCGAGATAGCTCGTCGGCTCGTCGAGCAGCAGTACATCGGGCTGCTGCGCGAGGGCCATGGCCAGGAATACGCGCTGACGCTCGCCGCCTGAAAGGGTCTGAACCTGCCGATCAGCGAACGAATCGACATGAGTGACCTGCATCGCCCAGGTGACGGCCTCGCGGTCCGCCTGAGCATCGTTGGCCCGGAAATAGCTGCGATAGGGGAAGCGCCCGTATTCTACGAGGCGGTACACTGTGATATCCGGAGGGGCGGTCGCACCCTGCGGCAATATGGCCATACGGCGTGCCAGCTGCTTCGGCTTCATATCCCGCACGTCATGGCCGTCCAAGCTGATGCGGCCCGTATAGTGCTCGTTGAATCCGGCAATGGCCCGCAGCAACGTCGTCTTGCCAGCGCCGTTCGGGCCGATGATGGCCGTACGCCGCCCGGGTGGGAACGCGATGGACAGATGCTGCAGGATCTCATGCTGCGCGATCGTGACGCTCAGATCTTCGACCGTCAGGGCTGCTTCGGAATTCTTTCTCATCGCCATCGATCAGATCTCCCTTCTCAGCAGGAACAGGAAGAACGGCGCACCGATGACCGCCATGATGATGCCGACCGGCAGCTCGACCGGAGCGAATATGACACGGGCAAATGTATCACTGGCCGTGACGATGGCTGCCCCGAGCAGGGCCGAGGCCGGCAGCAGGAAGCGATAGTCCGAGCCGATGATGAGCCGGGCCGCATGCGGTACGATGAGTCCGACGAAGCCGAGCAATCCCACGACCGATACGGCACTGGCAGCCAGCAGGGCGGCTACCGCGGTCAGGAGCAGTCGTGTCAGCTCTACCCGCAGGCCGAGGCCTTTGGCTAGCTCATCCCCCAGCTGGAGGATGTTCAGATGCCGGGCGCCAGCCAGCGCCAGCAGGCCACCCACGAGCGCATAGGGCCAGAGCATCGCCACCTGCGGCCAGCTGCGGGCCGACAGCCCGCCGACCATCCACATGAGTGCCGAGTGTACGCGGTCGCTGTATATGATCATGAGCGCTGATATGCAGGCTCCGAGCAGCGTCGATACCGCTACGCCGGCCAGGATGATGCGTATGGGCTGGATGCCATTCTTCCAGGCCAGCACATAGATGAGCAGCGCCGCCCCCATGGCGCCGGCGAATGCGGCCGGCGTCACGAGCCAGCCCTGCTCCGGCAGGAGCAGCAGCACGATGATGCCAGTCAGGCCAGCTCCGGACGAGATGCCGATGATATGCGGATCGGCCAGAGGGTTCTTCATGATGGCCTGCAGGATTGCTCCTGAGAGCGCCAGATTCATGCCAACCAGCGCGGCGACGATCGTGCGCGGCAGCCGGATGTTCATGATGATACGCTCATGGGTACCGCCCCCGCCCCCGCTGAGCGCAGCCATGATTTCGGACAGCGGTATATCGACCGATCCCTTCATTATACTTACGAGCATGCCCAGGACTGCCAGCAGGGCAAACACGGCCAGGCAGATTGCGGTCCGGCTCCAGCCTTGCCCTTTCATCACTGCATCACCTTTCATTTAGCAAACACATCAGGATAGACGCATTTCGCCATGAGCTCTACTGCCTCGGGATAGTGGACGCCCGGGCTCAGCAGGAACATATCCTGCGGCAGATAGTAGATGCGGCCGTTCTTCACCGCCTCGAGTGACTGCCAGGCCGGATTGCTGGCCATCGTCTCATCCATGTTCTTCTTGATTTCGCTGAGCTTGCCCATGCTCGTGATGAATATCATCTCCGGATTCTGGCTCACGAGCGTCTCGATGCTATAGGGAGCGGCATCTGGGTTCTTCTCGAGCGGTGTCGAGCCGCTGGCCACGTTCTCCCAGCCCAGCATATTCGCGACGCAGCCGGCGATGCTGCTGTCGAGCTGCACGGTCAGGCCCTGATTCGTGCTGTGGATGATGGATACCCGATGCTTGTCCTGCGGTATTTTCTGCCGCACTTCCTTTATTTTCTCATCCATCTGCGCGATGAGCTGGTCGGCCTGATCCGTTTCACCGGTGATCTGGCCGAGGATGCTCACTTCATTCTTGACATCGTCATAGCTCTTCATATCGAGCACGACCGTCTTGATGCCGTTGCTCTCGAGCGTGTCGATGAGCTTCTCGTTCATGCCCTTGTTCACGATGACGAGGTCCGGCTCGCAGCTCATTACTTTCTCCGTATCGATCTGATACACTTTGCCTACACTGGCCAGGCCCCTGGCATAGTCCGGCATCTTCGTATGCGAGTCCGGGCGCCCGACCACGAGATCGGCGCCGCCGACTGCCTCGAGGGGTTCGAGGAACGAGGCCGACGTCACGACGATGCGCTGCGGCTTCGCCGGGAGCGTCACCGTCCGCCCCATGGCATCGGTAATCGTAGCATAGCTGCCGCCCGAGGAACTGCTATTCTGCCCGCTCTGAGAACCGCAGCCCGTCAGCAGGAAGGCTGCCATAACGACCGTGAGCAGCGACAATAGAATCCGTTTCATGACGCTCCCTCCTCAGGCCTTTGGCCCGCGGCGGGTCAGTATCGTAGAAAGATAATTGAGTTTCTCCTGCTTGTGGGCCGACAGATTGCTGATGATGCGCTCATCGTCGAGTCCCGCCCGGCTCACGAGCACTGCCTGATCGACCATGTCATGTTTCTCCAGCAGGTCCACGATTTCGGTGAAATTCTTATAGACCTTCATCAGCACGATATTGTCTGCTGCTGAAAGGGCCTTGTCGATGGTGGCTTCATCAGCAGTCGCCGGCACGATCGACAATACATCGTTGCCCTCGACGATGGGTTTGCCGATGAGGCTGCCGATCGCGGCGAAAGCCGGCACGCCCGGTACGGTCACGATTTCGACATCTTCTTTGCTCAGGCGCTCGAACAGGTAAATATAAGTGCTATAGAACATCGCGTCGCCGAGCGTCAGAAACGCCACATTGCGCCCCTGGTTCAGGATGTCGATGATCTCATGGGCGTTGTGGTCCCAGGCGGTCGGATTTTTGGCAAAATCACTGACCATCGGGAAAACCTGATAAACGATTTCGACATCATCCTTCAGATACGGCCGGGCAATACTGAGCGCTACGCTTCCATCTTTTTTCTCGGTTTTCGGTGCGATGATCACATCGGCCGCACCAATCGCATGGATAGCTTTGACCGTCAGTAATTCTGGATCGCCCGGTCCCACTCCGATGCCATAAAATGTTCCTTGCTTCGTCATAAGGTATACTTCCTTTCTATAATACGCGGCTACGGTAAAATATGAAAATAGTCGCTAGCCCTGCACAGGGGCAGGGCATAGCAACTACTTTGTCTTCGGGTATTTACTATTATATGCTTACTTCAACATAGCGAGCATGGTACCAGCTGCTACAGCCGTACCGATGACGCCGGCAACGTTCGGGCCCATGGCATGCATGAGCAGGTAGTTGCCCGGTTTGGCTTTCATGCCGACAACCTGGCTGACGCGTGCGGCCATCGGGACAGCTGAGACACCAGCCGAACCGATGAGCGGGTTGATTTTCCAGCCCGAGACGCGGCACATGATCTTGCCGAATATGACACCGCCGGCCGTACCGAAGATGAACGCGATGAGGCCCAGCAGTATGATGAGCAACGTCTGCGGCGTGAGGAAGTCCTCAGCGCTCATCGTCATACCAGTACCAGTAGCCAGGAATATCGTGACGATATTGCAGAGCGAATTCTGCGCCGTATCCGACAGGCGGTCCATAACGCCCGACTCACGGAACAGGTTGCCCAGCATCAGCATGCCGAGCAGCGAAGCGATCGGCGGCAGCAGCAGGCTGATGAGCACAGCTGCGACGATCGGGAAGCAGACGCGCTCGAATTTCGATACCGGACGCAGCTGCTCCATGACGACCTCGCGCTCTTTCTGCGTGGTCAGGAGTTTCATGACCGGCGGCTGGATCAGCGGCACGAGCGACATGTACGAGTAGGCCGCCACGGCGATCGCACCGAGCAGATGCGGTGCCATCTGGACCGAGAGGTATATGGCCGTAGGACCATCAGCGCCGCCGATGATGCCGATAGCACCAGCCTCCTGGACGTTGAAGCCCAGCAGCATGGCGCCGACCAGCGCGACGAAGACACCGATCTGAGCCGCAGCTCCGAGGAGCAGCGTCGACGGACGAGCCAGAAGCGGCCCGAAGTCGGTCATGGCGCCGATGCCCAGGAATATGAGCGGCGGGAATATCTCGTTCTGAATACCATAGTGGATGGCCAGCATGACATTCATCTGGCTCGGATCCAGGAATCCGGTGCGCGGGAAATTCGCCAGTATGCAACCGAAAGCGATCGGCCCGAGCAGTAGCGGCTCATACTCTTTGACAATAGCCATGTAGAGCAGGGCCAGCCCCACGAGGATCATGATGAAGTTTCCCATGGTGAAGGCCGAGAAACCACTGTCCATCCATACCGCCTGCAGCGAGACGACAAATGCATTGAATACTTCCATATTTGCTCCTCCTCCCGCTTACAGACGTTCCACGCCCAGGGAGCGGCCGGACTGCTTCCAGCCGGTGCTCTCGATCGGACGTATGGCATGAATCTGACTGGCGCCGTAGCCATAGCTGGCCAGCGCTGCTGTTATCACCGCTACTACCTCCGGCGTCAGGCCATCCTCGGCCACCGGCTCTGCAGCTGGTGCAGCTGCGGGTGCTTCCGGCACAGCTGGTGCTTCTGCCTTCTTCTCCTCACGCTTGCGCGTAGGGTCGATCATGTGGATCAGGTTGATAACCAGTCCCAGGGCAATCAGGACACCGAACACGATGGTCATGTTGATAAGCATGATTATGAAGGGATTGGTTGTAACAGGATGCGACATACACTCACCTCATACTCTCTGCATATAAATGCTGTTATAAATACGAATCGGCGCTGCTGCCAACGCCTTGGAGACGCTGGCAGTAAAAGCCGTCCCTTTTTATTATAAAGTAATTCGAAAAAATAGGAAATAGTTTATTGCTATAACTGGCATGAATTTGAGTTATGCATTTCTATTCCTTATCCGTCTGTGCAGACAGAGCGGATGTCACTCGATATGGCCGCCCTGCTCAGTCCGCACGACCTCGGCGATGCGATGGCAGATCACGTCGAGCTGGTCCTGGTCAGGGCCCTCGGCCATGACGCGGATGAGCGGCTCAGTACCCGAGGGGCGCACGAGGATGCGGCCGCTGTCGCCGAGCTCCTCATCGCCTGCTTGGATGGCCGCCTTGATGGCCTCGTTGTTCTCCCAGCCATCCTTCGTATCGACGCGCACATTGACGAGCAACTGCGGATACGTCGTCATCATGGCCGTGATATCGGAGGCCTTGCCGCCGCGACGCTTGAGCGAGGACAGCACCTGCAGGGCCGTGATGAGGCCGTCACCGGTCGTCGAATAGTCCGTGAATATGATGTGACCGCTCTGCTCGCCGCCGATCTTATAACCATTCTTCAGCATATTCTCGAGGACGTAGCGATCGCCGACCTGAGTGATCTCTGCCCGGCCGCCGGCCGCCTTTATGGCCTGGTGGAAGCCGATGTTGGCCATGACCGTCGTCACGACCGTATTGTAGGGCAGACGCTTCTCATGCATCATCTCGGTGCCGCAGAGCACGAGGATATGATCGCCATCGATGACCTGTCCCTTTTCATCGACGCAGAGGCAGCGGTCGGCATCGCCATCATGCGCGATACCGATATCAGCGCCCTCGTCCACGACGACTTTCTGCAGGGACTCGAGATGCGTCGAGCCGCAGCCGTTGTTGATATTCGTGCCGTTCGGCAGGGCATGGATGACCTTGACATTGGCTCCGAGGCGGCGCAGCACGCGCGGCATGACATCATAGGCCGCACCATTGGCACAGTCGAGCACGATATTCATGCCCTCGAGGCGCTCCTGACAGGTGCTCAGCACAAACTCCATATACTGATTCAGGAGATCGGCACGGTACTCGATATGGCCGACCTTCTTGCCGGTCGGACGCTCGTAGTTATCATCGGTCTCGAGCTGATGGACGATGGCCTCGAGCTCATCCTCGACCGCATCCGGCAGCTTGTAGCCGTCGCCGCCGAAGAACTTGATACCGTTATCGCCAAACGGATTGTGCGAAGCCGATATGACGATGCCGGCATTCGCCTTGTGACGGCGTGCGAGATAGGCAACTGCCGGCGTCGGTATGACACCGGCCAGCATGGCACGGCCGCCCGCCGAGCAGATACCAGCCGTCAGCGCTGCCTCGAACATCTCGCCCGATATGCGCGTATCGCGACCAATCAATATGAGCGGCTGCTCCTCGGACTCGCGTCCGAAATAGATCGTTGCCGCACGTCCCAGACGATAGGCCATCTCCGGCTGCAACGTCAGATTTGCCTCTCCGCGCACCCCATCCGTGCCAAACAGTCTTGCCATCAGCTAAATCCCCCTGTAATAATCTCAATCCAGAACATGACCGGACCTCTCCCTATGGTCGAGCTCGCGGTCCATGTATACAATCTTTTTTTATTTTACTTATTTTCGCTTAAAAAAGCAAGTGCTGCCCGCAATCCATCGACAGCCGCACTCATGATGCCACCGGCGTAGCCGGCACCCTCGCCGATCGGATAGATGCCACTATGCTGCTCGGCCATGAATGTCGCCCGGTCGCGCCGCAGGCGGCACGGAGCCGATGACCGCGCCTCTATGCCGGTCATCGGTACATCGGCTGATGCGAATCCGGGTATCTTTTTATTGAAATGCGGCAATGCCCGCTCGAGCGTGGCCGTTATATAGTCCGGCAGGCAATCATGCAGATCGGCAGACTTCACGCCCGGACGATACGTTGGCGTCACGAGGAAATCGGTCGAGCCCGATCTGCCACTCAGGAAATCACCGACGGACTGCACCGGTGCCCGATAGTCGCTCCCCCCGAGGGCAAACGCCAGGCCTTCGAGCTTTTCCTGGAGCTCCATGCCGGAGAGGGCGTTCGTGCCGAAGTCAGCCGGCGATACCTGTACGAGCAGCGCCGAGTTCGCTATTCCGGAATCGCGCGCATAATTGCTCATGCCATTCGTCACGACGCGGCCGGACTCGGAGGCTGCGGCCACGACGAAGCCGCCCGGGCACATGCAGAACGAATACGCTCCACGGCCGTCTCCCTCCCGGTCCTGGAATGTCAGCGCATAATCAGCAGCTGGCAGGAGTGGATGGCCGGCATCGACGCCGTACTGATTGCGGTCGATGAGCTCCTGCGGATGCTCGATGCGCACGCCCATGGCGAAAGCCTTCGGCTCCATGACGAGCCCGCGCCGCTGGAGCATTCTGTAGGTATCGCGCGCCGAATGGCCGATGCCCAGGAAAACGGCATCCGCCTCTATGCGCTCCTCGCCATTGACGATGACCGCCCGGACACAGCCGGCAGCATCGAGCTCTATATCGGTCACCTGCGCGCCGAAGCGTACCTCGCCGCCCAGCCCGATGATCTGCTGGCGGATGTTGCGGACCATGGGGCGCAGCTTGTCCGTGCCGATATGCGGCTTCTGCAGGTACAGGATATCATCCGGCGCCCCCGCCGCTACGAACGTCTCCAATACGTCGCGGATATGGGGATCCGAGCTGCGCGACGTCAGCTTGCCATCCGAGAACGTGCCGGCTCCGCCCTCACCGAACTGCACATTCGTCCGGATATCGAGCTCGCCCGTCTGCCAGAAATGCTCTACGGCCGCCTGGCGCGCGTCGACATCAAGCCCGCGCTCGAGCACGAGCGGCTGCCAGCCGGCTTTGGCGAGCTGCAGGGCCGCCAGCATGCCGGCAGGGCCGAATCCCACGACGATCGGCCGCAGGTCATCCGGCCGATGTTCTCTCATGATGGCCGGAGCTTTCTCTGGCTCTACCCTGGCTGCAGATACATTGTTATCCCGCCGGCAGCGCCGCAGCACCGTCTGTTCCGATTCTTTCCCCTGCAGGCGCAGCTGCACCATATATACGAAATGTATGGGTGCCCCGCGATAGCGCCGGGCATCGATGCCGCGCCGCAATACCTGCAGCCCGGCAATATCTTCCGGCTTTACCTTTATGCGTTTGGCAACGATTTCTTCCAAAGCCCGTTCATCGTCCAGGGCCACGGATATATTCCTTATGACTATCAATATTCTTGTGCTCCACCTGCCGGCACTGCCTGCACAATGCTGGCCATACTATTTCTTATTCTTGACGACGATGTGTACGACGACTTCATGATTCGTCACCATAACGCCATTCGGCAGCACCAGTTCTGCCTTTTTCTCCGTACTGCCCGTCACATCATCGAGCGGCACCGGCACCGTATCGATTTCATTGATATTGGCTATGACATCCTCAGGACCTGCGATCTCGATCTTGGCCGGATCGGTTTTCATGCCCTCGAGCTTCAGATTGGTTGCCAGTCCTTCACCAGCTACGGCCTTGATGCTGACAATCTTCTTCGAGAGGCCGCGGGCCAGCTGCACGGAGACATTCAGTGTTGCCGGTTTCACCGTCACATTCGGCACCTCGCGCCCTTCGCTGTTGATTGCCGTCAGCGGCACCTGCAGCTGGAAATCGCTGTTGTTGCCCGAGAGTCCGACATAGCCGATGACCCTGGCTACCTCATCGAGCGCCGACTCCGGCCCCTCGAGCGTGACCTGCTCGACCGGCTGCGATACCCGCGCTACCGTCGTGCCGGGCGCTGTCGAACCGGTCACGATGAGCTCTGCCTTCATCTGGCGCGTCGTTATGCGGTCCAGAGTGACGCTGACCGTATCCGGGTCGATCTCCACGAGCTCGAATCCGGACGGCAGTTCTACCTGTACCTTGTAGTCCTTCTGACCGCTTTCTGCTCCTGACAGATCGACATACGCCTTGAAATCTTTCTTGTTGGCCGCGGCAAACAGCGAGCGCTGCCCCCGCACCTGCACCTTCACGGTCTCTTTGTCCTGAGTCACCTTGTAGCCGTCAGGCGCATTCACGAGCTGTACCTGCACGGTGTAGCTGCCCTCGTAGGATGGATTCTGGTCGTTCATGACGTAGCCCCAGAGCACGAATGCCACGATGAGCGCTACCAATTTTGCGGCAATGTTCCGGCGCAATAAGTTCCGCAGGAAAGAAATCATTATTTACGCCTCCTCCAGTTCCGTATCATGTCCTTCAGGCCTTCATGCGGTTTCACGAAAGCCGGCGTAAGCATGGCCTGCAGCGTCTCTCCATCGAGATGGCGCATGATATGTCCGTTCTCAGCCACCGATATCGTACCGGTCTCCTCACTGACGACGACGATGAGGGCATCACACTGCTCCGACAGACCGATGGCCGCCCGATGCCGCGTACCGAGCTCGGTCGACAGCTTCCGGTTCTCGGTCAGCGGCAGCAGGCAGCCTGCCGATATGAGCCGCTTGCCCCTGACGATGGCCGCGCCGTCATGGAGCGGCGTATTCGGTATGAATACGTTCATGAGGAAGTCAGCCGTGATGAGCGCATCGAGCTGGATGCCGGTAGCGCTGACATCGTTGAGTCCCATATCGCGTTCGATGACGAGCAGGGCACCGATTTTCTTCGCCGCCAGCATCTTGACCGCCCGCACGAGCTCCCGCACGACCTGGCGGGCCTCCTCATCATCGAGCGATACCGAGGGCGCGAGGAAACGCCCCTGCCCCAGATGCTCCAGAGCGCGCCGCAGCTCGGGCTGGAACACGATTGGCAGAGCGACGAACAGCAGCGTGACCACTTTCTGCAGCAGCCACGATATGACGTGCAGCTCGAGGAAGCTCGCCACCATCGTCACGGCCAGCAGGACGATGATGCCCTTGACCAGCGTGATGGCACGAGTATTTTCCAGCATCTCGTAAACCTTGTACAAGATGATGGCCACGACCAATATGTCTACTATATCCAACAACCCTATAGTGGAAATCATGCCATGAAACTGTATGGGCAGCCCTGCTGGCATCGAAAAATCAGTTGGCATATCACACTAACTCCCCAAAAATATATATGAATCCCGTCGAAAAAATGATATCCTGTATGCTTGTAGGTTTGTATAAGTCCGTATAATAAATTTATTCTAGCCGGAAGCGCAGTATTCCTTGTTACGAGTAAACTTTTTTGGTATAAATCCTCAACCGCCCGGCTGACTGCGCTCAGGGGCAAAACATGGAAAAATCCCGTGCCGCAGCACGGGATTCCATTATCCGAGAAGCTATTCTTACTTTATGACACGGATCCAGCCCTCAGGAGCCTCTTCGGTGCCCATCTGGATGCCACGCAGCTTGTTATAAAGCTTCGTGAGTACCGGGCCCATCTCCTTCATGCCGCTGGCAAAGCAGATCTCCTCGCCGTGGTTGACAACTTTGCCGACCGGGCAGATGACGGCTGCCGTGCCGCAGAGACCGCACTCAGCGAAATCGCCGAGCTCGCTGAACTTGACCGGACGCTGCGTCGTCTTCATGCCCATGCTCTGAGCGATGTCGATCAGCGAGCGGCGCGTGATGGACGGCAGGATCGAATCGGACTTCGGCGTTACGAGCTCGCCATCCTTCGTGACGAACAGGAAGTTAGCGCCGCCGGTCTCCTCGACATACGTGCGCGTAGCCGGATCGAGGAACATATTCTCATCGAAGCCATTCTGATGCGCGACGATATAGGCATGCAGGCTCATGGCGTAGTTGAGGCCGGCCTTTATATGACCAGTGCCGCGCGGAGCCGCACGATCGAAATCACTGACACAGATCGTTATCGGCTTGATGCCGTTCTTGAAATAGGAGCCGACCGGCGTACCGAACAGACGGAACTGATACTCATCCGACGGCTTGACACCGATGACCGGACCAGTAGCGAACAGGTACGGGCGCAGATAGAGCGCACCACCCGACTCATACGGCGGGATCCAGTCCTTGTTGGCGGCTACGACCTGATCAACCGCCTCGAGGAACATTTCCTCAGGTACCGGCGGCATCACGAGGCGCTTTGCTGAGTCAATCATGCGCTTGGCATTCTGATCCGGGCGGAACGTCACTACCGTTCCATCCTGCCACTTGTAAGCCTTGAGTCCCTCGAAGACTTCCTGGCAATACTGCAGTGTGCCTGCACACTCATTCAAAGTAACAGTAGGATCGTCGGTCAGACCGCCCTTGCCCCATTTGCCATCTTTGAAGTTAGCGACATAACGCTGCGAGATAGGACGATAGGAGAATGTCAGGGACGACCAATCAACATCAACTTTAGCCATAAAAATACCCCTTTTCTTCCACTGATGTGAATACATACATTCTAGCGCCAGCGTGTAACAATGTCAAGCATTATTACATAAAATATCCCAGCGATTGTAAACTAAATACATGACCTGTGCACATATCTCAGGATTGTGCCTGACGAACCTGCTGCAAAGCTGCCGGCAGATGATCGCGGACATCCGAGGCGATGAGCCCCTCGCCCTTTTCGGCATAGGCCAGATCACCGGCCAGGCCATGCAGATATACGCCCATGAGCGGCGCCAGACCATCGTGCGAGTCACTGGCAGCACTGCTCCGACCACCATCCATCTGCTGCATGAGGCCGGCAATCGTCCCGGCCAGTACATCGCCACAGCCAGCCGTAGCCATGCCCGGATTGCCTTTGACCGAGAAGAAGGCATCGCCATCCGGATAGACGACGAGCGTACACTCGCTCTTGGCCACGAATATGCATTGATATTCCGCGGCCGCCTGACGCACCCTGGACAGCAGCTCTCTGCGCAGTTCCGGCACGGTGCAGCCGAGCAGGCCGGCCAGCTCACCCAGATGAGGCGTCAGGATCGGCACCTGGGCCAGCTGGGCCAGGTCCTGCGGCGCACTGCGGAAAGCGTATATGGCATCGGCATCCAGCACGAGAGGCTTCGGGCAGCTGCTCGCAAATATGCGGACGAGCTCCTGCGTAGCCGCAGCCCGCCCGAGCCCCGGGCCGATGAGCACGGCATCGTAGCTCTGGGCCATGGCCTGCAGGCAGTCCAGAGCAGCCTGACCACCGATATAGCCGCAGCCAGGCTCGGGCTCCGGTACTGGCTGCGTCATGACCTCCGTCAGCTTTACCTCCATGATGTCGTGCAGGCTGGCCGGCACCGCCAGCGTGACGATGCCTGCTCCGGCCCGGAGCGCCGCACTGGCTGCCAGCGTCGCCGCTCCGGTCATGCCGCGCGAACCAGCGATGACGAGTATGCGTCCACAGGTCCCCTTGTGCGCGGACCGCGGACGTGGCGGCAGCATCGCAGCGGCCAGCTCATCATCGATCAGCGCCTGATGGATATGCTCATCGGCCAGCAGCGGACGCGGAATGCCGATATCATCGACGATAAGCCGGCCGCAGTAGTCAGCGCCCGGAGAAAGCAGCTGCCCCACTTTCGGCAGGCCGAGTGTCAGCGTCGCCCTGGCCTGTACTGCCACGGTCGACACGATTCCCGTATCAGCGGCCACGCCACTCGGTATATCGATAGCCAGTACCGGTCTGGCTGCCTCATTGACCTGTTCGATGAGGCGCAGCGTCTTCTTCCGCAGCTCGCCGGCAAATCCCGTCCCCAATATGCCGTCGATCAGGCAGTCCGCCTTGCGCAGCGCGATGTGCAGACGATCCCAGTCCCGGTCGCCATTCAGCTCAGCGATCTCTATGCCCATACGGCTCAGCGCCGTATACATGGCGGCCGTCGCTGCACTGAAATGGCTCTTGTCGCCGGCCAGGAACACCTTGATCCGGCCGCCGGCATTGGCGAGATGGCGGGCGGCAGCCAGGGCATCGCCACCATTGTTGCCACTCCCAGCCAGCACGACGATCGCACTTCCTGCTACATCGCCCCCTGTCAGCATCGTGCTGACGACCTCGGCGGCACGATGACCAGCATTCTCCATCAGGACGACAGAGGGCAGAGCATATTCCTCCGCCGCTACCTTATCTACCGAACGCATTTCCTCTACCAGCGAAACCTTCATGGCCTGCCCTCCATAACACATACTGCCGTTGCATACTGACGCGCATGCGACAGCGAAAGATGAATCGCCTGTACGCCCCGCTCGGCGGCCAGCTTCTCATAATAGCCGCTCAATCTGACATGAGGACAGCCGAGTTCATCATTGACGACCTCGATATCAAGCAATGTCCCCTGACGCAAGCCCGTACCGAAAGCTTTCAGCACGGCCTCTTTTGCTGCGAATCTGGCTGCCAGCGATGCCGCTGCCTGCTTACCGCGCTGCAACGCATACTCGCGCTCCGCTGCCGTATAGACCCGCTGCAGGAAATGCTCCGATGTCACTGCCTTGCTTATGCGCTCGATCTCTATGATATCTGTCCCTACGCCCAATATCACTCATATCACCCGGCCGCTCTACCTGCAAAAGAGGTTGTCACAACACCTGCAACAGCCTCTTTTCTCAATTCGTCTATATTAATTATTAAAAATCCCGAAAAGAATCAGTGATTGGCCGGATTGCCCGGCATCGTGGCACGCAAGTTGGGCACGATACTGCCCTGAGGCACCGACGGGCCGCCCGTCGCCGGCACTACATTGCTGTCCCCGGTAGCGAAGCTCGTCTGCGTCTGCTCGCCATCAGCACCTGTCGTCTTCTCATTCGGATTATATTGATAGTTGCGCGCGATGAATATCTCGACGCGGCGGTTCTGGCTGCGTCCCTCCTCCGTGCTGTTATCAGCAATCGGCCGATACTCGCTATAGCCTACAGCGCTGAAGCGCCGTGGATCGAGACTGCTGTTTATCGACAGCAGATATTTCATGAAATTCAGGGCACGCGCCGAACTCAGTTCCCAGTTCGACGGGTACTGAGCACTGCTGATGGGGACATTATCCGTGTGTCCGGATATGACGACGCGCTCATTGACCGTCGCCAAGAGTCCCGCTACGACCGGGGCAATCGACTGCGCCTGATTGACGAGTTCAGCTGACCCCGAGGGGAACAGCGCCCGCTCCTTTATACGGATCATCAGTCCGTCTTCCGACAGCTGAGTTCCGACCTGATCCTGCAGATTATTGGCTTCTATATATTCCTCCATCTGCTTCTGGATTTTCTGCAGATTCTGACTCTCCTGCAGATAGGCCGAATTACCACGATCTTCATCATAGGGAATCTCAGCCATGCGTCCTGCATTCGGTCCCATCTTATCGAAGAACGAAGGGCCGCCACTATTGAAGGCCGCACTGAAAGCCTGCGCCATCTGCGAAACTTTCTTCTGATCCGTCTGCGACATCGCAAACAAGCATATGAACAGAGCCAGCAGAAGCGTAAGCAGGTCCGAATAAGGCAGCAACCAAGCCTCGCTGGCCCCCTCTTCTTTTGGTTTCCCGCGTTTCTTTCTCGCCATGCCTTACATCACTCCTTTTGCAGACCTTCGCGCTCCGACTGCGGTATGAATACCATGAGCTTAGCCTCGATAGAAGTCGGCGAATCGCCAGCCTGGAGCGACAGGATACCTTCGATGATCATGCGTTTCTCACTGATCTCAGCATCAGACATGATCTTCAGCTTGTTAGCAAACGGAAGCCAGAGAACATAACCGGTGAATATACCAAGCATCGTCGCTATGAAGGCAGCTGCTATGGAATGACCGAGTTTGTCAATATCGTTCAGATTGCCCAGAGCTGCAATCAGACCGACAACAGCGCCCAGGACGCCCAGTGTCGGTGCATAGGTACCTGCCTGGGTGAACATCGAGCGTCCCTCCGCGTGGCGCTCCTGCATGACCGCCAGCTCCGCATCGAGGACATCACTGACGAACTCCGGATCCATACCATCGATAATCATATTCAGGCCCGTGCGGAAGAACGGATCCTCGATCTCACCGACCTTGTTCTCCAGAGCCAGCAAGCCCTCACGACGGGCGATCTGGGACAGCTCGACAAACAGCTGGAGCAGTTCTGCCTTCTTCTGCAGGGGCTGAGCCTTGAACGTCATCTTGATCAGATTGGGGAAATTCTTCAGCTGTTTCATCTTAAAACCAATGAACAGGCATGAGAACGTACCGCCTATTATGATCAAGAATGCTGCCGGATTATTGAGCGCTGTAATCGGCGCGCCCTTCAGCACCATACCCACGAATACAGATATGAAGCCCATAACCAGGCCGATACATGTCGATATTTCCAAAACGAAAGCCTCCCTTATCCCTCTTCCTTAATGAAGCTTAGGCATGTCTATATGTTATTTATTCAATGCCGAAACAGAAAATCCTACTGATGCTAGAAAATTTTAGTGCGGAAATCGATAATTTTCAATTATTATATCATACATTTACTAAAAATATGGTATAATGGTTTAAAGATAACAAAAGGTTATGATATTGCCTGTATAAAATATCCCCCTCTGGCAAACAGTGTTGGCAACTTATTATAACGCCGATGTCTGATTTTGACCATAGGAAAATACAGAAAGAGGTATGCTATGGAATTACGACAGCTAGAATATTTCCAGATGGCCAGCCATCTGCATAACATCACCCGCGCGGCCGAGCGCCTGCGCGTCTCGCAGCCGAATATAACGGTAGCCATAAAGAAGCTCGAAGCCGAACTTGGCATCCAGCTGTTCGATCGCAGCCAGAAGCAGCTGCTGCTGACGCCGGAGGGCAAGATATTCCTGACCCGGATCGAGCTGGCGCTGCGCAACATCCAGGATGCGGTGCTCGAAGTCAACGACTACAAGCAGCTGCAAAAGGGAACCATAAAGATCGGCATCCCACCTATGATGGGTGCCTACCTGTTCCCTAAGATATTCTCGAGTTTCCAGAAGCACTATCCGCATCTCGACATCTTCCTGCAGGAGGAGGGCTCTGTATCTATTCGCGAGCAGCTGGAGCGCGATGAACTTGATTTCGGTATCATCATCATCTCAGGTGCTTCCTCGAACCTGCAGCTCCTGCCCATGTCGAAAAGCCAGCTGCTCTGCTGTGTACCAGCCAACAGCCCGCTGGCTCAGAAAGAGTCCCTGACGCCTCAGGAGATCGCTAAGACGAATATCCTCATGATGAAGGAAGGCTCCTTCCTGCGGGAACTTACCATGGCCAAGATGAAAGAGGCTGGCGTCACGCCGAATATCGTACTGGAGTCCAACCAGATCGTCACCCTGCGCGGCCTCGTATCGAGCGGCGTCGGCATCGCTTTCATGCTCGATATGGTGGCCAAGGACTCTCCGACGCTGAAGGCAATACCGCTCTCAGAACCCATCTATGTCGATATCGGCTTAGCGTGGAAAAAGGATCGTTACATCTCGAAAGCGGCCCAGGCATTCATCGATTTCTGCAAGAACAATCTGCAGGACGTAGCCGTAAGCATTCCAAAATAATCTCCTATCAGAAGATAGACAGGCAGCCGCCGGACACGATGAAATGTCGTCCGGCGGCTGCCTGTTTTTGATATATCTTGTTAAAACGTATTCTTAGCGCTGCAGGATCTCCATGATGGCCGGCGCTATGTCAGAGGTACGGGCTGTGCCACCGAGATCCGGCGTCAGCGTCTTCTTCTCTACGAGCAATGTCTCAATAGCCGCTATGATGCGCTGGCCCCACTCCGGACGACCGAAGAAATCAAGCATCTGCGATACCGACCATATCGCTGCCAGCGGATTGGCCAGCCCCTGGCCGGCGATATCCGGCGCACTGCCATGGATCGGCTCGAACATCGAGGGATACTTGCGCTCCGGATTCAGGTTAGCTCCGGCGGCCAGGCCCATGCCACCGGCGATGGCCGCGCCGAGATCTGTCAGTATATCACCGAAGAGATTGCTTGTGACGACGACCTGGAACCGCTGCGGCGCCTTGACGAAGAACATGCTTGCGGCATCGACGAGCAATTTCTGCGTCTTCACTTCGGGATATTCCTGGCCGATTTCCGCAAATATCTCATCCCAGAACACCATTGAATAGCCGAGGGCATTGCCCTTCGAGATGGAGGTCAGCGTCTTGTGCTCGCGCTTCGCTATCTCATAGGCATAGCGGATGACGCGCTCGCAGCCATGACGGGAGAACACCCCCGTCTGCAGCGCCACCTCGCGCGGCGTACCGCGATAGAGCCGCGCCCCGACATCCGCATATTCACCCTCGCTGTTCTCGCGGACGACCGTCATGTCGATATCGCCGACCTTGACGCCGCTCAGCGGACATGGCGCTCCATTCAGCAGCTTGACCGGCCGCAGATTGATGTACTGGTCAAAGCCCCGCCGGATCTTGAGCAGCAGATCCCCCAGCGATACATTGTCCGGTACGCCGGGGTAGCCCACGGCTCCCAGATATATCGCATCGTACTGGCTGAGCTGGTCCATGCCATCGGCTGGCATCATCTCGCCGTGCTTCAGGTAATACTCGCAGCCCCAGGGGAAATCCGTATACTCGACCTCGAAGCCGCCATCGAGCGCCGCTACGCCCGAAAAGACCTTCTTGCCCTCGGCAATGACCTCCGGTCCTATGCCATCACCGGCGATGACGGCAATCTTTAATTTATCCATATTTGCCTCCACTATTTGATTGATTAAACTTTGACACTAAAAAAGCCTTCCCCTCAGCGGAAGGTGCCCCGTCAGGGGCGAAAGAGGTGTCACCACCAGCGTGGCCTTGCAAAACGCCTCTTTCGTCTCGCGCAAGTGCGAGACACTTTCCCGCAGGAGAAGGTTTATCATCACATAACGATATGTGCCATGACAAAGCCCATGCAGCAACCCGTGAATACACCGATCAGACCTGGTATCATGAAGGAATGATTCAGGATGTACTTGCCGATGCGCGTCGTGCCCGACCGATCGAAACCGATGCAGGCCAGATCCGAAGGATAGGTCGGCAGGAAGAAGTAACCATAGCAGGCCGAGATGAACGACATGATGATTACCGGGTCGAGGCCGGCCGACAGAGCCAGCGGCATGACGATGGCAATGCCCGCTGCCTGCGAATTAACGAGCTTCGAAGTGACGAATGCGACGATTGCGTACAGCCATGGATACTGACCGACGGCTACGCCGAGAGCCTCTTTGAGGAAAGTCATGTGGTTGCTGAAGTAGGTATCAGCCATCCAGGCAACACCATAGACGGAAACCAGAGCTACGATACCGGAACGGAACACCTGGCTGTTGCCGACGTCCTTGGCTTTGATAGCACAGGTCAGCAGGATGATCGCCGAAACGAACAGCATGACCATCTGGATGAGCGTCGTCATCGATATCGGCTTCATAGCACCCTTGGCATTTGGGAAATGCGGCAGCAGATCCGGGAACTGGCCCATGAGTGCGATGCAGAGGATGCCGAGCAGGAATATAATCGTAGCGCGATAATAGGATTTCGGCAGCTGCTTGTCCTGCAGCGACTCCGTAGAGTTACCATAAACATACTCACGGTTCTCAGGATCCTTGATGAATTCCTGGAAGCGCTCATCCTTATCGAGGTCCTTACCACGACGATAGCTCCAGAGCGCTGCACAGATGACACCGAAGCAGGTAGCCGGAATGGATACCATGAGAATCTGCAGGACCGTGTAATTGTAGCCTGCAGCAGCCATGAAACCAACGATCGAGACAACAGCGACGGAAGCCGGGGATGCGCAGATACCCATCTGCGAAGCGACGGACGATACAGCCATCGGACGCTCCGGACGGATGCCCTCCTTGATCGCTATATCATAGATGATCGGGAACATCGTGTACACGACATGGCCCGTGCCGCAAAGAACCGTCAGGAACCAAGTCGTCAGCGGAGCGAAAATCGTGACATGCTTCGGATTGCTACGCAGGAATTTCTCTGCGTACTTCAGCATGACCGTGAGGCCGCCTGATGTCTGCAGGAATCCGGCGCAGGTGACAACTGCCAGAATCGTGAGCATGACTCCGATCGGCGGATTGCCTGGCTTATAGCCGAAGACAAACGTGAAGATAACCAAACCTATGCCACTGATGACCGCCAGGCCGATACCGCCATGACGCACACCGATGACTAAGCAGGCTAAGAGAATGATGAGACCTAAGATCATTTCCATTGACAATCTCCCTTTCCTTTTGCTAGTCAATATATTATAAAATCCCCTATGTCTGTTATGTTCGTCACACTCGCTAAAAATCCTTCAAGATAAATTTATTTTTTTACATGGATTCTATATTATTTTAGCAAAAAAGCATCCCTCGCGGATGCTTTGCTTTAATTCTATATTAATTAAATAACAGGTGCAGAAAAAACCATGCCACTAAGCCGATACCTACTATGGTCAGCATGATTGGCAGCGCCACAAAGAAGAGGAACGATATCAAGGCGATGCCGCCAATGATTAGAGCCAGTCGCATCATCCAGCTGCCGCTGCTGCCGGTTAATATGTCCCACAGTTGCCGCCAGCCGCTGCGGCGCACGCCGAAGTGCCCACCTGTCGGCCGGTAACCTGACTGCCCTGCATGCGTCTGCGAGAAATCACCGCTATCAATCGTCTCTCCCGTATAATTATAGTGATCCGCATCCGACATGACGCGCACCTTGCTGTCTTCATCATTCTCGTAAGCCATATCACACATCCCTCAGATCAATACTGTAAAAAAATCAACCCTGATGGTTGAATTATATCATACCTTAGTCATTGCAAGCAATAAGAAAGCGCACCCCCAAGCAAGGATGCGCTTTTGCCTAACTGACAGCTTCCTATCCTCCCAGGCCGTCACCAGCCAAGTACTTTCGGCGTTTGAATGCTTAACTACTGTGTTCGGAATGGGAA
>CACXCN010000091.1 GCA_902766095.1 uncultured Selenomonas sp.
ATGTGCATGATGTGGATATCTTTTGTGGCCAGCAGGCCGATTCTATAAGGCACATAGGCCATTTACCGTGTGCGAAGTTTGAGTTAATTTATTGATTGCCTACGTACTAACTCTTATATTTCGGTATCCGGAGCGTAAAACCTTTTGTCAGGGCTAAGAAATTTCCCGTTCTGGTAAAATTAGCGATTGCAGACTAATAGAAAAAAACATTGAATTCGATATTTGATGTTGATATAATATATACAAGGAATATTCCCACAATTTCATGATTTTTCAGACTCAGGGGGTGTCTTCATCATGACTGGAATTCCGCTTCTAATTACATTCTTCCTGGCGATCGTCCTCATGATCGTCGCCATATCGAAGTTCAAGGTGCATCCGTTCCTATCGCTGATGGGCGTGTCACTGCTCCTGGCAATCGTAGTCGGGCTGCCGCTGGACAAGATTCCGGGCATCATCGGCTCGGGCTTCTCCGGGACATTCGCCAGCATCGGTATCGTCATCATCCTGGGCGCGCTCATCGGCCTCATATTGGAGCGCACGGGCGGCGCGATCAAGCTCGCTGATGCCGTCATAAAATGCGTAGGCGAGAAGCATCCGCAGCTCGCGATCATGCTCATGGGCTGGATCGTCTCCATACCGGTTTTCTGCGACAGCGGCTTCGTCATCCTGAATCCGATCCGCAAAGCCATAGCGAAAAAGATAAAGGGTGCTTCACCGGTCGGCATGGCTGTGGCTCTGTCAGGCGGCCTCTATACCGCGCATGTGTTCATACCGCCGACGCCGGGACCAATCGCGGCAGCTGGTGCTCTGGGCCTGGCCGATAATCTGGCTGGCGTCATCATCGTCGGTATCATCGCCTCTATTCCGACATTGATAGCTGTCTATGTGTTCTCGCGCTATATAGCGAAGAAGAACATACCGACGAAGGAAGACGACGAGTCGGATGACTCCGTCACAAAATCTTATGATGAGCTCGTAGCCGAGTATGGCAAGCTGCCGTCCACGCTGCAGGCCTTCGCCCCAATCGTCATGCCGATCATACTGATGGCTGCAGGCTCGGTCATCACGATGATGAAGCTGGCAGGCCCGATCCCGACGCTGCTGAAATTCCTCGGCACACCGATCATCGCGCTGACCGTAGGCGTGTTGCTGGCGGTATGGGTGCTCTTCTCGGTCAACAAGATGGATAAGTTCTACGCCATCACGGAGGAAACGCTGAAAACCGTCGGCCCGATATTGTTCATCACGGCTGCCGGCGGCGTGCTGGGCAAGGTCATCACGGCGGCTGGCTTCGTGGAGTTCATGAAGGCGAATGCGTCCTTCCTGTCCAGCTTCGGCATCGTATTCCCGTTCCTGCTGGCCGCGATACTGAAGACGGCTCAGGGCTCCTCGACCGTGGCTATCGTCACGACTGCCAGTATCATGGGCATGTTCTCTGATTCGGCCTCGATGATGACAGCCCTCGGCCTCACGACGCCGCTGGCGGCTATGCTGACCGTCATGGCGATTGGTGCTGGTGCTATGACGGTATCGCATGCGAACGACAGCTATTTCTGGGTCGTTACGAATTTCAGCGGCATGGAGCCGCAGGATGGCTACCGCACGCAGACGATGCTGACGCTCGTCATGGGCGTTGTCTCCATCATCGCCATCACCATCGTATCGTTCTTTGTCATCTGAGTTGCACAGGGTGAAAACCATCACCCGGGAGGCCGCATATGAATGTTGTTATAGCTATCGATTCGTTCAAGGGCAGCCTGACCTCGCTCGAAGCGGGGCAGGCTGCGGCCGAGGCCATCAAGGCAGTCGAGCCGCAGTCGCAGGTGCACGTATTCCCCGTCGCTGATGGTGGCGAGGGGACGGTTGATGCCCTGACCGAGGGCCTCGGCGGCGAGATCGTGGCGACGGAGGTCACCGGCCCGCTCGGTCAGGTCGTAGCCAGCCGCTATGGCTATATACCGGGCACCGATGCGGCCGTCATCGAGATGGCCGATGCGGCCGGCCTGACTATGGTGCCGGAGTACGAGCGCAATCCGATGAATACGACGACCTATGGCCTGGGCGAGCTCATATTGCATGCCGCCCGCGACAAGGGCTGCCGGGATTTCATCATCGGCATCGGCGGCAGTGCCACGAATGACTGCGGCCTCGGCATGTTGACGGCACTCGGGGTGAAATTCTACCGGGAGGATGGTCGCCCGACAGGCATATTCGGCCGCGACCTCGCCGCTGTCGAGCGCATCGATATGAGCGGGATGGCTCCGGTTCTGCGGGAATGCCGCATCCGGGTAGCCTGCGACGTGACGAATCCGCTGACCGGGCCGAATGGCTGCTCAGCCGTATATGGCCCGCAAAAGGGGGCAACGCCGGCAATCATCGAGCAGATGGACAGCTATATCGACCGCTTCGCCGGTATCGCGCAGCGCGATCTCGGTGTCACGGGAGCGGAGCTGCCGGGAGCCGGTGCGGCCGGCGGGCTCGGCTTCGCGTTCCACGCTTTCCTCGGAGCCGAGCTGAAGCCGGGCGTCGAGCTGGTACTCGATGCCATAGGCATCGATGGAGCGCTGTACGATGCGGACCTGCTGCTGACTGGCGAGGGACGCATAGACAGCCAGACGGCGATGGGCAAGGCTCCGGTAGGGATCGCTGAGCTCGCGAAAAAACGCAATCCGCGTGTGCGCACCGTAGCGGTCTGTGGCTGTGCCCGCGATGATGCGACGGCGGTCAATGACCACGGCATCGATGCCTATTTCCCGATCATCCATCAGTCGATGAGCGTCGAGGAATCCATGGAGAAGGCGACGGCACTCCGGAATCTGAAGCAGACAGTGACGCAGATCATCCGACTGGTGCGCTGAGGTAGTTGCAGGCATCGGACCGGATTTCACACAAAGCATGCTGAACAGCGGCAGATATCGTTCCTGTATTTCAGGGACCGTATCTGCCGCTGCTTTTGTGTACATTCATCTATTGTAAGCGGATACACAATGGGGACAGTTACACTATGTAAACCGTAGAGAAAGATTCTGTAATTGTATGTAAAAACGTGAAAAAAGTAATTTACGAAAAACGGTATGAGCTATTGAATAATCGGATTAAATTTGTTAATCTATAATAAACAGGAAAAATAAATAAAAGTAGCGGGAATGAATTCTCTTACATTAAGATAAATGAACAGAATATCTAACGATTCACGCTACAGTAAAGGAGCGGTGCCATATGAAACAGGAATTGGGACTAGTCATCCAGACGGATGGGAATATGGCGAAAGTGAAAGTGGGCCGCCACAGCGACTGCGTAGCCTGCGGGGCCTGTCCGTCGGCGCAGAGCATAATCATAGATGCCATAAACAAGGCCGGGGCTAAGGCCGGACAGCGCGTACGGTTCGAGATGCAGGAGCAGCATGTGCTGACCGGCGCGTTTGTCGTCTTCGTGCTGCCGCTCATATGCGCGGCGGTCGGTGCCCTCATCGGCTGGCAGGCCGGTGCAGGAGAGACGACGCCGATCGTGGTCGGGGCGATTGCCTGCTTCCTGGCTTCGCTCATAGCCGTCAAGATGTTCGACCGGAATGCGGCCCGCAAGCAAAATCTGAAACCGGTTATCATAGAAATACTTTCCTGATGGGAATACCTGAGTCGGGGCCTGCTTTCAAGGCTTTCATGATTAACGAAAAATGCAGGACAGCCCTGACCTGGTCGATATATGAATACCCGGATGCTGCTCGGCGGCAGGAAAGGCAGCCGTTGTGCTTACATCCTTGTATTGAACTCATAGATACATGGCCGGGCGACCGGCCAGGGGAGAGCGATGAGGTGATTTTACATGTTCAAGAGTTTTCTTGGCGGTATCCATCCGCATGACGGCAAGGAACTGGCCAAGGATCAGCTGATCGAGACCATGCCGTTGCCGGCTGTGCTGGTCGTGCCGATGGGACAACATATCGGCGCCCCCTGCACGCCTACGGTAAAGGTAGGGGATCTCGTGAAGAAAGGCCAGCTCATTGGCACGAGCCAGGCTTTCATGCATGCAGATATCCATGCGCCGTCGTCGGGCAAGGTCGTGAAGATCGAGGAGCGTCCGCATCCCGGTCCGGCCAGCACGATGTGCAATGCCGTAGTCATAGAGACCGATGGCGAGGATGCCTGGGCCGACGGCTTGCCGCTCGAGCGCGACTGGCACACCATGGACAATGAGGCCATACTGGCGGCCATCCAGCAGGCCGGTATCGTCGGCATGGGTGGTGCTACATTCCCGGCGCATATAAAGCTGAAACCTGCAAAGCCGGTCGACGTGCTGATCCTGAACGGTGCGGAGTGCGAGCCTTATCTGACGGCTGACTACCGGCTGATGCTCGAGGAGTCCTCCCGCATCGTGACCGGCGTCGAGATACTGACGAAGCTGCTCGGCGTGCAGCGCAGCGTCATCGCCATCGAGGACAACAAGCCCGAGGCGATCAAGGCGATGAAGAAAGCCTGCGAGGGCAAGAATATCGAGGTGGCCGGCCTCAAGACCAAGTATCCGCAGGGCGCTGAGAAGATGCTCATCAAGGTCGTGGCCGGACGCGAGGTGCCGGCTGGCGGCCTGCCGATGGATGTCGGCGCCGTCGTGCAGAACGTTGGCACGGCTGCAGCCATAGCGGATGCCGTCGTGCATGGCATACCGCTCATCGAGCGCATCACGACGGTATCGGGCGATGCCATCGCCCAGCCGAAGAATCTGCGCGTTCGCATCGGCACGAGCTACCGCGATGCCATCGCATTCTGCGGCGGCTTCAAAGAGCAGCCGGATAAATTGCTGGCTGGCGGCCCGATGATGGGCCTGGCCCAGTTCGACGAGGACGTACCGATCCTGAAGGGCGCCTCGGGCATACTGGCGCTCACGAAGAAGCTGACCGAGCATCCGGACGAGAGCCCGTGCATCCGCTGCGGGCGCTGTGTGCGCGCATGCCCGATGCAGCTCATACCGAGCATGCTGTCCATCCTGTCCGAGCGTCAGGATTTCGAGAAATGCCGCGATAACTACGGCCTCATGAACTGCGTCGAGTGCGGCTGCTGCACGTACGTCTGCCCTGCCAAGCGCAATATCGTCCAGTACATCAAGCTGGCCAAAGGCTGGGTACGCGGCGAACAGGCCAAAGCCCGGGCGAAGGCGGCGGCTGAGAAAGCGGCCCAGGAAGCTAAGAGTGCAGAGAAAAAGGAGGGCGCGGCTAAATGAGTGAAGAAATGAAAAAAGAGCCGGCGGCGCCTGCAGCCCCGGCCGAGACCAAGGTGGAGGCCAAGGCTTCGCCGGCGGCTGTCAAACCGGCTCCGGCAGCGAAACCGGAGCCTGATCCGGTATTCACGGTATCAGCATCGCCGCATATCCGCGACGGTGAGACGATATCCCATATCATGTGGAACGTGAACCTGGCCCTGCTGCCAGCCGCCATATTCGCTGTATGGTGGTTCGGAATGTGCGCCCTCGTGAACATGGTCGTCGGCATCGTCGCGGCGGTGGCGGCCGAGTACATCTGGCAGAAGGCCATGCACCAGCGCGTGACGGCATTCGACGGCTCGGCCTGCATCACCGGCCTGCTGCTCGCGATGTCCATGTCGCCGCTGCTGCCGCCGTACATGGTGGCCATCGGCTCGGTCATCGCCATCATCATTGCCAAGCAGTCCATGGGCGGCCTCGGGTTCAATATTTTCAACCCGGCGCATATCGGCCGTGCGGCGCTCATGGCCTCCTGGCCGGTAGCCATGACCACATGGACGAAGATACAGGATTTCTCTGGGGCTGGCGTCGATGTCATGACGAGCGCTACCCCGCTGAACATATTGAAGATGCAGGGCTATGATGCCCTCGTGGCCACATTCGGCGGCCAGGGCGCCCTCTACGAGCATCTGTTCCTCGGCACGCGCAACGGCTCGCTCGGCGAGACGAGCACAGTGCTGCTGCTGCTCGGCGGCCTCTATCTCATCTATCGCGGCTATATCGACTGGGTCGTTCCGGCCTGCATGATCGGCACGGTCGGCCTGCTGACTTGGATATTCGGACCGGCCGGACTCTTTACCGGCGATCCGCTGTTCCACATGATGGCCGGCGGTCTCGTGCTCGGCGCCTTCTTCATGGCGACCGATATGGTCACGATACCGATGACGCGCAAAGGGCAGATCGTATTCGCCGTAGGCGCCGGTGCCATAACCGTGCTCATCCGCCTCGTGGGCGGCTATCCCGAGGGCGTCTGCTACTCCATCCTGCTCATGAATGCTGTGACGCCGCTCATCGACCGCTTCATGAAACCGAAGATTTTCGGGACAGGGGGGAATAAATGATGGCAGATAAAGAACATTCCATAGCTAAGATAGCTCTGAATCTGGCTGCGGCTGGTTTCGTCTCCGGCATCATCATCGGCTGTGTGTACTACGTCACGCATCCGATTGCCCTGCAGAAGGCGGAGGCCATGAAGCAGGAGTCGATGCATGAGCTCGTCAAGGACGCCGACAAGTTCGCCGATGTATCCGGCCATACCGGCTGGGTAGAGGCGCAGAAGGGCGGCGAGACCATTGCCTATATCGTCCCGAGTGAGACGAAGGGCTACGGCGGCACGATCAAGATGCTCGTCGCCGTCACGAAGGATGGTCAGGTCATCGACTACAGCATCCTCGCGCACAATGAGACTCCGGGCCTCGGCGACAATGCTCAGAAGCCGAAATTCCGCGACCAGTTCAAGGGCAAGACCATCGATCATCTGAAAGTCGTAAAAGATCCCTCCGATAAAGATGATATCCAGGCCATGACCGGTGCTACCATCTCCTCGCGCGCCGTGACGAAGGGCGTCGTGCAGGCGGTCGAGCAGGTCAATGATCTGGCCAAAGGAGGCAAATGAAAATGAAAGAACTTTGGCAGATATTCAGTAAGGGCCTCCTTGCCGAAAATCCGATATTCATCCTGGCGCTGTCACTGTGCCCGGCTCTGGCCGTCACGACGACGGTCGTGAATGGCTTGACGATGGGCCTGACAGTTACGTTCGTCATCTCGACGAACAATGTCGTTGTCTCGATCATCCGCCACTGGGTCAATCCGAAAGTCCGCGTGCCGGTCTACATCACCTCGATCGCGACCATCGTCACGGTGGCCGAGCTCGTGCTGCAGGCTTATGCGCCTGACCTCTACAAGGCCCTCGGCATCTACCTCGACCTCGTCGTCGTGTTCGCCATCATCCTGGCGCGCGCCGAGGTGTTCGCTTCGAAGAACGGTGTCGTGAAATCGTTCCTCGACGGCTTCGGCATGGGCTGCGGCTTCACGCTGGCCATGGTCATCATCTCGGTCATCCGTGAGCTCATCGGTGCCGGCACCATACTCGGCATGCCGGTATTCGGCGCCGACTACAATCCGATGCTCATCATGATACTGCCGCCGGGCGCCTTCATGCTCATCGGCTATCTCGTCGCCGCGAACAAGACCTGGAACGAGAACCGCGAGAAGAAAGCGGCAGCGCGTGAGCGCGAGGCCGCCAAGGCAGCCCGTCTGGCTGCTCAGGAGAAAGGAGCTGAGGCATAATGGCTGAATACTTTACCCTGTTCATCAGCGCCGTCCTCATCAACAACTTCGTCCTGACGAAGTTCCTCGGCCTCTGCATATTCTTCGGCATTTCGAAGAACCTGAGTGCCTCGGTCGGCATGGGCATGGCCGTGACGTCGGTCATGACCATGAGCTCGATCCTGGCCTGGCTGCTCTACTTCTTCATCCTCGAGCCGTTCCATCTGACATTCCTCACGACGATCACCTTTGTCGTACTGACGGCCAGCTTCGTGCAGCTCCTGGAGCTCGTGATCAAGAAGCAGGCTCCGGCGCTCTACAACATGTGGGGCATCTACCTGCTGCTCATAGCGACGAACTGCATCGTGCTGGCCGTGCCGCTGCTCAATGTCGAGAACAGCTACAGCCTGCTGAAGAGCATTGTTTTCGCCATCGGTTCCGGCCTCGGCTTCGCGCTGGCCATCATCCTCATGGCCTCGCTGCGTGAAAAGCTGGCCTATGCCAATGTGCCGAAGCCGCTGCAGGGCATAGGCGTAGCCTTCCTGCTCGCGGGCATGCTGTCGCTGGCCTTCCTGGGCTTCTCGGGCATGAAGATCTGAGCAGAGAGAAGGAGAGTAGACAATGGAAATTGCAATAATGATAGTTGTCGTGCTGACCGGCATCTGTGCTTTCTTCGGCCTCGTGCTCGCGCTGGCCGACCGTAAATTCGCCATGGAGGTCAACCCGCTCATAAAGGAAGTCGAGGACGTCCTGCCGAAAGGCCAGTGTGGTGCCTGCGGCTTCGCCGGCTGTGCGAAATACGCCGAGGCGGTCGTCGAGCGCGATGATGTGCCGCCGAATCTCTGCGTACCGGGCAAGGCTGCTGTAGCAGCCAAGGTCGCCGAGCTGACGGGCAAGAAAGCAGCTGCGACCGAGCCGCACTATGCGCATCTGAAATGCCGCGGCACCCAGACGGCTGCCGTTGCCGCCATGAATTACCAGGGCGTGCCGGACTGCGCTGCTGCGAAACTCATCCAGGGCGGCCCGAAAGCCTGCAAGTTCGGCTGCATCGGCTTCGGCAATTGCGTGCGGGCCTGCCCGTTTGGCGCATTGTCGATGGGCGAGGACGGCTTGCCGGTCGTCGACAAAGACATCTGCACCGGCTGCGGAAAATGCGTATCGACCTGCCCGCAGCATATCATGGAGCTCGTGACGTTCACGGCTCCGGTCGAAGTGAATTGCAGCTCCCATGACAAGGGACCGGCAGCGCGCAAGAAATGCACGAACGCCTGCCTCGGCTGCGGTATGTGCATGCGCAACTGCTCGCACGAGCCGAAAGCCATCAAGCTCGAGAAGTTCCTGGCGGTTGTCGACCAGAAAATCTGCGCCGACTGCCAGAATCCGACCTGCCTGACCAAGTGCCCGACCGGCGCCATCAACGCCCTGACCGGCCTGAAACCACAGGAAAAGACCGCGTGAGCTAATACAATAGGACATGAAAAAGCTGCTGCTAAAGCCATAATCGGCTTTGGCAGCAGCTTTTTTCGTATCTGAAAGCCTTCCCCTCAGGGGAAGGTGTCAGCGAAGCTGACGAAAGAGGTGTTCTGAGAGGAACTCGCTACATAGAGCCATATCCCAGCAACACCTCATCCACCGCTAGCGCGGCTTGCATAATTGGAGCATCCCCCTTTGGGGGAGGAGGACCGCGCTAGCGGTGGTGGGGGTGGCGAGCCAGTAAATGCACTCGAGTGCAAAAGCAAAAACGGCCCACCAGTCGAATAGCCTAAGCAGCCGGTCAGTCAATGTGTTACCGTAACGCAATTTAGCATCTCGCCACCCCTATCGCCTCGCTACGCTCGGCACTTCCCCCAGTGGGGGAAGCTTGCATGCTTCCCTCACTTTGCAATCAGTTTTCCGCCGCCGGGCAGCTGGTAGGTTTTCCCGTTCAGAGAGGGATTGGCGGATTTGTCGTAGTAGATATTATGACCGTTGCTGGCGATGTTGGCGAAGTTGTCGGCGGCATCGCTGATGGTGTGCAGATAGGAGTCGGCGGTCATGTCCCAGGTGGCATCTTTGGCGAGCGTCAGGTCGACGGATTTTGCCTGCTGGTCTTCGTTGATGGAGCCGGTGAAATCCGTGTTGCTGGCGAAATCCAGCTTGATCGTGCTGATGTTGTTTGCCAGTATCTTGCCATTGAGCTTCTGGTTCTGTGTATTCAGCGTGAAATTGCCGCCATTGCTGCCCGTTTTCCCCCAGCGCGAGCTCGTCACCTGTACGAGCGTATCGCCGCTCTGGGTCAGAGTGACATTATCGAGCGAGGCTGTGGCGGTCGTGTTCGTGATGAAGAACATCGGCCCATCGGATTTGTTCGTGAGGTGGCTGTTTTTCGCTGTGAACTTCGCCTCGCCGACGCCAGCATCGCCGGAGAAGCTCTGATAGAGCATGACGCCCTGGGAGACGTGGCCGGTCAGGTCGACATTGTTCAGCGTGATGGAGTTCTTGCCCTCGACGACGGCGATCTCGCTGCCGGTGGCTTCACCTTTGGCATTGCTGAGCTCGATGCGGCCCGTCGAGTAGATGCAGGGACTGCCCTCGCCCGAGGTGGCGATGGTCGCCCCGTCGACCAGGACATTGCCCTCGCCGCGGTCGGTTGCGAGCGCCCCGCAGTGCGCGCCCTCCGTCGTGATATCGACGTTCGTGGCTTCGATGGTACCGCCGTATGTGGCATCGAGCCCGCGTGAGGAATTGTTCTTCGTGTGGATCTTGAGGTTGCGGGCCGTTACCTTCGTTTTCTCGCCCGTGGCGAATACGGCGTTGGCACCGTCGGCATCCGACGTCAGCGTGAGGTCATCGAGCGTGGCGCTGCTGTTGTCGGCGACGAGCAGGATGGCGTTCTGGCCCGAGAAATTGCTCGCATCAGCGCTCGAGGAGTCGCCGGTCTTGGTGAGTGTCGAATCGGTGAGCGTGAGCTGGCCGCCACCGCGCACGAGGACGGCACTGGCGTTGCTGGCCTTGGCCGCGAGCTTCTGGTCCTTCAGCGTCAGGGATTTGCCATCGATGACCTTGGTGGCTGACAGCTTCTTCACATCGACATCCTGCTGCTGGGGACCACCGGCACCCGGACCGCCCGGGCCACCAGGTCCCATACCATCCGGCGGCGGGCCCGGTGGCAGCTCACCATCTGGCGGCTGCGGCGGCATCCCCTGCGGAGCAGACATCGCTGTGGCGGGGGCGGCTGATGCGTGGGCGACGGCATAGGCGCTGCTGAATCCGCAGCCGAGCGCGATAGCGATCGCAGCGGCGACGGCGATTGTTTTTTTGCGATAATATATGGTCATTTTTGAACACCTCTGTCAGGATATTTGTCGGTATAGTATCCTTATCGATGTCTGCCATTATAGGCCGTCCGCCTTAGAGTCCTTTTTCGCTTGTTTTAGATGGCTGTAAAACATTCCTTCAGTACAGGTGAAGTTATCCACTGTTTTCTGTTAACTTTTCCGGTGGTGAAACCTGTGATAGCAAGGTCATCCGCCCATTTGTTCCATACTTATCCACATTATCCACCGCTTTTGCTCGTCTGCCTGGGGATAACTGTGGATATTTTCGCTATCCCCAGTTATTTCGTGAAAACAAGGCAATATATTTATTAGTTGCGCGTTAGTACTTGTGGATGGTTCCGTTTTGTGCTAGCATAGAAAGCGTGGCAAAAGATGACATCTCGCAGGGGAGTTATACTTGCGCGCACATAAAAGCATATCTGACCCGATTGCCGCGCGTCGATCCGGTGCTGCCGGACGGCTACGAGGAGATGGTGCGTCAGCTTTATGGGAGTAGTGTACGCCTCAGCAGATGGAATACTGCTGGGGCTTTTTTGCGTGTTTTCTTTTGCCGGAGGAGTTTTTCGTTTTGGCAAAGGAGGTTTTCATGCAGAAAATCAAATGGCTCGTCGATCACATGGCCCTGCTCGTCGTAGGCGTGGCGGTGCTCGGAGCCGCCGCCCCCTGGACATTGAGCTGGTTCGCACCCTATGTGGCCTGGGGGCTCGGCATCGTGATGTTCGGGATGGGCATGATGCTGACGCCGGATGATTTCCGTGGCATCTTGCGCCGTCCGCAGGCGGTCGCTATCGGAGTGCTGGCGCAGTTCATCATCATGCCGCTACTGGCCGCGCTGCTCGTGCGGCTGTTCGGCCTCGCACCGGAGCTGGCAATCGGCGTCGTGCTGCTGGGCGCCTGCCCGGGCGGTACTGCGTCGAATGTGATATCGTATCTGGCGCATGGCGATGTGGCGCTGTCCGTGTCGATGACGATGTGCACGACGCTGTTGGCGCCGCTCGTGACGCCGGCCCTGACGTGGCTGCTCGCGGGCGCCTATATCCAGGTGTCGTTCTCCGCTATGATGCTGTCGATTGCAGAGATGGTCCTGGTCCCGGTCCTGCTGGGGCTCGCGGTTCATCATTTCGCGGGCAGCCTGGCGGAGCGTGTGCAGCCGGTGATGCCGCTCGTGTCCGTGCTCTGCATCGTCCTGCTCGTCGGCTGCGTCGTAGCGCTGTCGGCGGACCGTCTGCTCGAGGTCGGAGCCGTGATGGCTGTCGTCGTCGTGCTGCACAATGGCTGCGGGCTGCTGCTCGGGTATCTGATGGCGCGCCTGTGCCACATGGATTCGCGGCAGGCACGCACGGTGAGCATCGAGGTCGGCATGCAGAATTCCGGTCTCGCGGCCAGTCTCGCCGTCATGTATTTCAGCCCGGTGGCAGCGATACCGGGAGCGCTGTTCAGCGTCTGGCACAATATATCCGGCTCGCTCGTGGCGAACTATTTCGTGCGCCGCGATGAGCAGATGACTGAGCCGCGTGCGGCTGAGATGTGAGGTGGCCCTACCGCGGCCAAGCCACCGCCGTCATTCCGCTATTGTGATTTTGCTAAAATGAAAATTTGCCCAATTATTATGTCCCTTGAAACATGTTAAACGCGCTAACGCTTGAACGAAACATGTTTGCTACGGGGAAGAGGGGATAGGGCAAATTTTCATTTCTTCACGCAAAATCACGACGCTTCATTATGGCGGTACCTTGGCCGCTGCCTTGATACTAAGAACTGGAGCAAAAGCGAGAACGGCCCACCAATCGAACCATCGATGGGTTACCGTATAAGAACGAAAGGAAAAAGCAAAATGCAGATATTACGTACAATAAAAGAAATCCAGACCTGGGCGCGCGAGCAGAAAGCGGCCGGCAAGACGATCGGTCTCGTGCCGACGATGGGCGCCCTGCATGAGGGACATCTGACGCTCATGCGGGCGGCAGTCGCGAAATGCGATGCCGTCGTGGCCTCCGTATTCGTCAATCCGACACAGTTCGGCCCGAATGAGGACTACGATGCCTATCCGCGGCAGTTCGAGGCGGATTGCGCGAAGCTGGAGTCCGTCGGTGTCGATGCGGTGTTCCATCCAGAGCCGTCCGAGATGTACCCTGAGGGCTACGCGACCTATGTGACGGTCGATGCCCCCTTCACGCACAAGCTCTGCGGGGCCCAGCGGCCGATCCATTTCCGCGGGGTGGCGACCGTCGTGACGAAGCTCATGAATCTCTCGCGCGCGGACGAGGCATTTTTCGGCCAGAAAGATGCCCAGCAGGTCGTCGTGGTGCGCCGCTTCGTATCTGACCTGAACCTGAACGTTCATGTGAACATGGTGCCGATCGTGCGGGAGCCGAGCGGCCTGGCGCGCAGCTCGCGCAACGCCTATATGACGTCGGAGGAAAAGGAGAAGGCCGTCGTGCTGTCGCGCTCGCTGAAGGCAGCCCGGACGGCCTATGAAGCCGGTGAGCATGATGCGCGGCGCCTCGAGGCCATCGTGACCGAGGTGCTCGGGAAAGAGTCAGCCGTCGCGAAAATCGACTATGTGAAATGCTATGCGTGGCCGACGCTCGACGACATCGAGCGGGTCGACAGCGCGGCGCTGCTCGCCATAGCGGTGCACATCGGCCGCGTCCGTCTCATCGACAACGTGATACTGGGACAGGAGGCCGAGTGATATGTTTCTGAACATGTTGAAGGGGAAGATCCACTGCGCTACTGTGACCGAGGCAAACCTCCAGTACATGGGCAGTATCACCATCGATGAGGAACTCATGGAGAAGGCGCATATCCTGCCGAACGAGCGCGTGCAGGTCGTTGACAACAACAACGGCGCCCGGCTCGAGACCTATACGATACCCGGACCGCGCGGCTCGGGCGTCATCTGTCTGAATGGTGCAGCCGCCCGCTGCGCGCAGGTCGGCGACATCGTCATCATCATGGCCTATGCGACCTTCACGGAGGACGAGGCGCGGAGCTATCGCCCGACCGTCGTGATGGTGGATGAGGACAATCGGGTCCGCGAGATTCGCACCGTAGAGTATCACGGTCAGACCGATTAAGCGAAACATTCTTAGGCAAATTTCATTCAGATAGCAAACTCAACGCACAAACGTCCACTTTGTGGACATTGTGCGCCCGCCCTTACAGTAAATCCAGCCAATCGCGCTGCGCCTGCGGCTTGCGCTATTGGGGATTTACATAGTAAAAAAGTCAGCACTATGGTATACTATTCTCGGCGGTCGATGGTCGGTTCCCCGTTCCAGGGGAGGTGAGGCCCATGACGACATACGAGAAGTTCGCCTTAGTGCTGACTTTCTTACAGTTGCTTGCGGCGCTCCTGGCTCTGCTTAAATAACAGCTAACTGACTTTTGCAAAATCGGAACGTCCCAAGTTTTTTACGAACGGCGGTTCCGACGGGCAAACATCGGCCGCTTTCTGTGCTCATTCTATCACACTCTCAAAATAAAAACAAGAAAGGCCGCGAGCTGGTTGACTAAGCTGAAACGGCCACTAAATGGAGGCGTCCGGAGGGGCGGCAACGAATGCATGGGAGCATTTTCGTTGCCGCTCCTTTTTACGTGTGTATTTACATACCTGAATTGAAACTTAGTACAAGTTATGTAATTTATTCCTAAAATAAATTTTTTGCATGAAAACAAGCTTGCGTGTATAATTTAGATAAAAATCCAGGGTAACTAAGTAGTAACAGTGTTTTGGGGTACTATGGATACAGGGGGAAAGGGGTATCAATATTATTATGAAGCAAATGACTAAGAGGTGGGTACTCGGCGTCCTCGTGGCGATAGCGGTGCTGACGCTGGCTATCGCCGGCTGTGGACAGCAGAAGGATCGCCAGGCGCGGCTGACGGTCGTCGGCTGGAACACAGCCGCCGATACGCTGCGCGAGCAGGCAGCGGCCTACGAGAAACTGCACCCGGATGTCAAGATCGATGTCCAGACGGTGGATGACAAATACACGCGGTTCATGCCGAGCCTGACGGCCGGCACCGATACGCCGGACATCATGGTTCTGCAGAACCGTGATTTTCCGACATTCCTGAAGCGCTACCCCGATGCGTTCGCCGACCTGACGAGCGCGTTCAAGGGCAGCCATGACCATTTCGTACCGGCCTCGTGGGATGCAGTGACGCATGATGGCAAAATCTACGGCGTGCCGACCGATATGGGGCCGGCGGCGCTGTTCTATCGCGCAGACCTGTTCGAGAAGGCCGGCATCGACCCGGACTCCATCGCGACTTGGGATGATCTCACCGCCGCCGGCAAAAAGCTGACCGCGGCTACGAATGGTGAGACCTCTATGATCGGCACCGCTGAGGATACGGACTTCTTTGACCTGCTGCTGAACCAGGCCGGCGGCAGCTACGTCTCGGATGATGACAAGACCATCATATTGAACTCCGCTGAGGGTCAGAAGGCAGCGGAACTGTTCGTGCGCCTGAAGAATGAAGGCACGATGCGCAATGTCGGCGACTGGGACGGCCGCCTGATGGCGATGAAGCGCGATCAGATCGCCGCTGTGCCCTATGGGGTATGGTTCGCCGGCAATATCAGCTCCTCGCTGCCGGATCAGAAGGGCAAATGGAAAATAATGCCGTTGCCGGCGCTCGAACCGGGCGGCGTGCGTGCGGCGAACTCGGGCGGTTCCGTACTCGCCATAGCCAAGGGCTCGCGCCATGTCGACCTCGCTATTGATTTCGTGAAATTCTGCGAGGACACGGACGAGGGCGAGGCCATTGCCCTGAAGCATGGCCTGTTCCCGGCCTATATGCCGATCTATCAGAGCCAGGAGTTCCAGAAATCCGATGATTATTTCGGCAGCGCCATTTATCCGATGTTCGCTGAGATCGCGCAGAACATCCAGCCGCTGCATCGCGGACCGATCACGCTCGATAGTGGCAAAGCCACGCGCGAGCTCATACAGGCACTGCTCCAGGGCGGAGATTTGAAGCAGGCTCTGAATAACTGTGTCGAAGAGATAGCAGCGGCGACCGGACTCGCCGCCGGCAAGTAAGGGGGCAGTCAGATGCAGAATGAATTGAAGGCGTTGCCCCAGGCAGCGGGCCAGACAACGAAGATGCTCGCGGGGCGCAGCATAAAGCAGAAGATCCTGCTGCTCGTGCTGCCGATCGTCGCCATAGGACTGGCCGTGCTGTCGATCGTCATATATCGCTACATGGCTGACAGCATGCAGCACGAGATATTGAGCCGGGCGATCGTGAGCACGCAGGATGCCAGTGATACGCTGGCCACCTGGCTCAATGAGCGCAAGCTCGAGACGCAGCAGGCGGCAGCCTCCTATAGCACGGTCGGCAGCGATGCCGGAGCGATTGCTCAGGTGAATGCTCCGCGCTGGAAGCTCATGAAAGAGCAGTTCGCGCGCTCGTACAACAATATCGGCTACCTGCCGCTCGATGGCTCGGGCAATCTCTATAGCGATAGCAAGGCTGGCCCGGCCGTGACATCGGTCACCGGCGAGGCCGCCTACAAGGATTTGCTCGAGGGCAAATCCGACCAGTATATCACGACGCCGCAGCTCGGTTCGGATGGCTCGGTATACTTCGTCGTAGCCTCCGCTGTGAAGAACGCCGGCGGTCAGCGTCTGGGACTGGCCACGGCCGAGGTAAGGCTCGACGAGCTCGATGAGAAAGTGCAGAGCCTGCGCTTCGGCGATAATGGCTACAGCATCCTGATCAACAGTGATGGCACCTATCTCTCGAGCCCGAACAAAGATGACGTATTGAAGAAGAGCATCGACAATGACGGCGATCCGGCCATGGTACGCCTCGGCGAGAAGATGCGCTCAGGCCGGGCCGACATGGAGCGCTTCACGACTGCCGATGGCGAGAAAATGATTGCCATCTACTATCCGGTCCGGGGGACGGGCTGGGGCGTAGCCTCCATCGCCTATGAGGATGAGCTGTTTGCCTCGGCGTATAACGCACTGAAGATCATGACCGGCATATCGCTCGTCCTGCTCATACTCATATCCCTCGGCATCGTCATGGCGGTCAGCCGCATCACGCGGCCGCTCAAGGGCATGATGAGCGATGTCAGCCAGCTGGCTGGTGGTGACTTCAGCGAGCGCGAGCCGGCCGCGACGACGGATGACGAGCTCGGGCGTCTCGCACAGGCGCTCGACACCATGCGCCGCGACGTCGCAAAGGTGCTCACGACCGTCAGCGACTCGGCCACGAACCTGGCCGCATCGGTCGAGGAGATGAATGCCACGACCGAGCAGTCGGCCGAGGCATCGAACCAGATTGCCGAGTCCATCACGCATGTGGCCGCCAGCTCGGCGGAGCAGCTGCAGGCCGTGAACGATACGACGCAGACCGTGGCTGCCTTTGCCAGCGACATAAAGGATATCAATGAACGCACGCAGAGCGCGACCGAGCGCGGCCGTGAGGCAGCCAAAGTCGCGGAGGCCGGCAATCAGCGCCTGAACGATACGGTCAATCAGATCAAGCGCATCGCCGCCACGACGGAGGAGACGACGCACATGGTCGAGGTTCTTGGCCAGCGCTCCGATGAGATCGGCAAGATCGTCGACACCATCAGCGAGATCGCCGACCAGACGAACCTCCTTGCGCTGAACGCTGCCATAGAGGCCGCTCGGGCGGGCGAGGCCGGTCGCGGCTTCTCCGTCGTCGCCGACGAAGTCCGCAAGCTCGCCGAGCAGTCAGCCGAGGCCGCGCATCGCATCGCCTCGCTCATCACCGCCATCCAGAACGATACCCAGACCGTCGTCGATGGCATCCGCCAGAGCGGCGAGGAGGTAAAGACCGGCACCGACTCCATACTCTCCATGAGCGAGTCATTCCGCTCCATCGTCTCCCTCGTCGACGACGTAGCTGACAAGCTGTCCGGCATCGAGGCCGCAGTCCAGCGCGTCGACGCCGGTGGCAGGAATATAGAGAAGAATATAGCGACCATGAAGTCTGCCAGCGAAGGCACTGCTCAGGAGGCCGAGACCGTCTCGGCCACGACCGAGGAACAGACGGCGGCCGCTCACGAGCTGGCCGACGCCAGCAGCAAGCTTGCCGAGATGGCCCAGCAGCTATCCGACAATGTAGCGAAATTCCGACTTTAAATTCCAGGGGCTGCTTCTAGCAGCCCCTTTTAGATACGTAGCCTTCCTTTCTGTAACAATCCCTCTGAAAAGATTTTCAAAGCTTGAAAACAAGTGAAAACGATTTTACTCTATACTATAACCATAGAGCAAAAGAGAGACAGCAGGACGGGGAGCGTCGACGAACCCGCCTGCAGGGTGTCATCATAAAGGAAGGGAAATCATCATCATGGACAAACTGATCAAGATGGTGGAAACCATGAAGCCATTCTTCGAAAAGGTTTCCAACAATAAATACCTGCGAGCCATCCGCGATGGCTTCGTCAGCTGCATACCGGTCATCTTATTCTCCTCGCTGTTCATCCTCGTGGCCAGCGTCCCGGAGATATTCGGTGTCAAGGTACCTGACAACATTGCCAAGCACCTCTGGCAGGCTTACAACTACTCGATGGGCATCCTGGCCATGCTCATGGTCATGACTATCGCGAAAAGCCTGACCGACAGCATCAACCATCAGTTGCCGAAGCTGCGCCAGATCAATGACGTCTCCGTCATGATCGTCTCGGTCATCTGCCTGCTGCTCCTGGCTGTCGCCCCGATCGAGAAGGGCATCGCCCTCGAGTTCATGGGCACGAAGGGCCTGCTTTCCGCATTCGTCGTTGCCTTCACGGTGCCGAACATCTACAAGTTCTTCGTGAGCCGCAACATCACGATAAAGCTGCCGGACGAAGTCCCGCACTACATCGCGCAGACATTCGCCGACCTCATCCCGCTGTCCGTAGCCGTATTCGTATTCTGGCTCGGCAGCATCATCTTCGAGAACATCACGGGCATGCTGTTCGGCGCCTGGATCCTCGAGCTGTTCAAGCCGCTGTTCGTCGCTGCTGATGGCTACATCGGCGTCGCTATCATCTACGGTGCCATGGCCATGTTCTGGTTCGTCGGCATCCACGGCCCGTCCATCGTCGAGCCGGCTGTCACCGCTATCTACATCGCGAACATCGAGGCCAACCTCCAGATCGTTACGGCAGGCGGCCATGCGACGAACATCCTGACTCATCCGACGAGCTACTTCGTCGCCACCCTCGGCGGCACCGGCGCTACGCTGATGTTCTGCGCGATGTGCGCATTCATCGCGAAATCGAAACAGCTCCGCGCTGTCGGCCGTGCCTCCATCATCCCGGTCACGTTCGCTGTCAATGAGCCGATCCTGTTCGGCGCTCCGATCGTCCTGAACCCGGTCCTGTTCTTCCCGTTCATCCTGACGCCGATTGCGAACGTCTGGATATTCAAGTTCTTCGTCGATAATCTCGGCATGAACTCCATGATCTATATCCTGCCATGGACCACACCGGCCCCGATCGGCCTCGTCATAGCTACCGGCTTCGCAAAGCTGGCCTTCGTCCTGGCCCCGTTGCTGCTCGTAGTCGACGCTATCATGTACTACCCGTTCTTCAAGGTTTATGATGGTCAGCTCGTAGCTCGCGAGACCGCTATCGCGAATGGTGAGATATCCGCTGATGATGAGGAGACCGCTACCCCGGAGGATGCCATCGAGGAGGCTGAGGAGATCGAGAGCGGCAAAGCCGAGGCCCCTGCTGAGGCTGCAGCTGCTGCGCCTGCGGCTGACGCTGAGCCGGCCAAGGTGGACGGCGAGAAGCGGGTCCTCGTCCTCTGCGCCTCCGGCGCGACGAGCTCCATGCTCGCCAAAGCCATCAGCAAGGGCGCCAAGGCGAAGAACCTGCCGGTCGAAGCCATCGCCATGGCTTATGGCCAGCATAAGGATATCATCAAAGACTTCGACCTCATCGTACTCGCGCCGCAGATGGCCAGCATGTACGACGAGCTGAAGCACGACTGCGATGAGCAGGGCGTGAAGAGTGCTACGACGAGCGGCCGCGAATACGTCGGCCTGACCCGCCAGCCTGAGAAAGCACTCGAGTTCGCGCTGAACATCATAAACAAGTAAACAGCTTTTACCGGGCCGTCCTGGTGGACAGCGGCGGCCCTCAAAAAAACTAATTCCCCTAATTACCCCTAAATTACCCCTAACCCCAATAATCCCTATCATGAATGACAGCCAGTCCGAGCCTGTCCCGGGCTGGGCTGGCTGTTCGTCATTCATGAGCAAAAGAGACATGAAATAGGCAGATCCCCGGGCCAGCTGGAAACACGGAAACAGCAGGACGGGTTTGCAAATAGGATTTATACACTGTATGGGAGAAAGAGAAACAGGAGGAAACAAGTAATGAAGAAGAAAGCAATGGTGGCTGCCATACTCGCAGCTACGACCCTCTCGGCTACGACAGCATTCGCCGCAACGAACCCGTTCAAGGATGTCCCGAAGGATCACTGGGCCTATGACGCGGTGAACATGCTCGCCAAAGACGGCGTGCTCGAGGGCTACGGCGATGGCAATTTCAACGGCGACAAGCTCATGAACCGTTACGAGATGGCCGAGATCGTCAGCAAGGCGCTCGAGAAATACGACACCGCCCGTCCGGCCGACAAGGGAGCCATCAAGAAACTCTCCCGCGAATTCGCCGCTGAGCTGAAGGATATGGACGCCCGCCTGACCGCCGTC
>CACXCN010000092.1 GCA_902766095.1 uncultured Selenomonas sp.
AAAAAATATGCCGATGTTCAAGAAGTCGTTCATCATCTTGCTCGTCATAGCGGTCGCAGCGATCGGAGGAACGGTCTACGGCCTGCATTCGGGCGATGAGGCGATCGAGCTGGACAGTGCGGACAAATCCACACAACCGGCGGAAGCCCAGTCACAGCTGGCAGTCTACGTGACGGGGGCTGTGAACAAGCCAGGCGTCGTGATGGTGCCGGAGGGAGCGAGAGTGCTGGATGCCGTCAATGCGGCTGGAGGGGTACTGCCTACCGCTGATGCGGAAAAAGTGAATATGGCCCAGCCAGTGAAGGACGGACAGCAGGTACGTATACCGGAACACAGTGGCGCGGGGAATAGCAGCGGTTCTGGTGCCGGTGGCAAGAGCGGCGATGGCCTGATCAATATAAACACAGCGGATGCCAAGGCACTCGACACATTGCCCGGCATCGGTCCGGCCATGGCCCAGCGTATCATCGATTATCGCGAGACGGAGGGGGCGTTTCAATCCATTGAAGATCTGAAGAAAATAAAGGGAATCGGTGACGCCAAGTTCAGCAAGCTCAAGGATAAGATATGCATATGACGATGTGACTCGGAATCAGGGTGGAAATCGTGAAGTTAGGACAAGGACAGGATGTCTTCTTGGCAGGGCTGCTCGGAGCGACGGCGGGCGGTATCGTTCTGGCGGGACTATTGGGCGGCTTGAAGCAGACGACATCGATGCCGCTCATCATTTCAGGCGGCATAGCGGCCCTGTGTGCTGGTATAACCGCATGGCTGGTATGGCGGCAGAGCCGGTTCACGTGGATTGCGGCCGGAGTACTTTTCCTGAGTCTCGGCCTTTTGCGAGGCTATGGGGCGATGCATATGCCGGCTGCGGACATATCGCATCGAGCACGGACGGAGGTCAGTGTCCGGGGAACCGTGCTGGAGGAACCGGCGGTGACGCAGGATGAGACGGGAGTCTGGCATATCAGGTATACGATCGCTGTGGATAGCGTCGTACAACCTCGGGATAAGAAGTCAGGCCAGACGGCGCCGCAGCCTGCCTCCGGGCATATGTATATCTATGCTCAGGCGCAGACGGCAGAAAAGGCTCAGGCAGCGTCAGCGGTGCAGATCGGCGACAGGATGAAGGCGAATGGCAAGGTGCGCTCGCCGCATGGCTACCAGAATCCCGGCCAGATCAATACGAAGATGTTGCTGCGCAGCCAGGGGATAACGGCTTCGCTGGCTACAGGAAAACGCGGTCCGACGATAGAAGCGCGGGATGATGACGAGGTGAGCCTGGCTGACAGGATGCAGCGCCGTATCGTGCGTATCCGGCAGCATTACCGTGACAGCATGACGGCCGTCATGCCCAAGGAGGACGCAGCCGCCATATTCGCAATGCTGTTCGGCGGCTATGGCGGGATAAAGCCGGAATTACTGGAAGCCTTTACAACGACGGGCATCGTGCATATACTATCGGTATCGGGCTCGCATATAAGCCTGCTGGCGGCGGTAGTGGCATGGTTCGGGACGATGCTGCGCTGGCCGCGCATGATTCAGGCGGCAGGCGTCATCGTCGCGATCAGTGTGTACAGCGTGCTGGCGGGCTGCGTGCCGCCGGTCATCCGGTCGGCCCTCATGGGCGGGCTGACCTTCGTGGCGCTGGCCCTCGACCGAGAAAAGGATGCCCGGCGCATATTGCTGCTCACAGGGCTCGTCATGCTGCTCGTGAGTCCGTTGCTGCTGTACAACATCAGTTTCCAGCTTTCGTTCCTGGCTACAGCAGGTCTGCTTTATCTGGCACCGGGGATGCGCCGCTGGATGCTGGTCCATCACTGGGGCGAGTGGCTGGCAGGCGGCCTGAGCATCACTCTGGCGGCACAGGCTTCGACACTGCCGGTACTGGCCTGGTATTTCAACCAGCTGTCGCTGTCGTCGCTGCTGGCGAATGTGGTCGTGGTGCCGATCGTGGAATTCATCATCGTCGTGGGCCTGCTGGCCGGTGTCGTGGCCTTTCTGCTGCCCTTTATCGGCCGGCTGATATTTGCTTTCGACGACTTGCTGCTGGGGCTGGTGTTCGAGCTGACGAAGGTCATTGCCGGACTGCCCGGTGCTATGCTCTACTTTCCATCACTTTCGCTGGGGTGGAGTGTGCTGTACTATATGGTGCTGGCCATACCATTCCTGCCGGCTGAGTATCGGGAACGGCTATGCAAAGGCCTGCATCGGCATCGACGCCCGGCGACCGTACTGGCGCTGGCGGCAATGGTTGCCGTACTGGGCTGGCGGCTGGCACGGCCGGCGGAGCTCACGGTACATTTCATAGATGTCGGACAGGGCGACTGTGCCCTCGTCATCACACCGGGCGGACATGCGTTCCTGTTCGATACCGGCGGGACGCGGACCGGATTCGATGTAGGCACGCGCATCGATGTGCCGTATCTGCTCCACTATGGCGTGCGGCGCGTCGATGCGATATTCCTGTCGCATTGCCATGAGGATCACGCAGCAGGAGCTGGAGGAATCCTGGCGAGACTGCCGGTCGGACACGTATATACGGCCAGTGAAGGTCTGGCGGCATACGCGCGCAGCATGAAGCTCGGCGATGCCAGCCCCTATCTACGCAAATTTTCCGAGGCGCATCAGGGGGAGAAACTCACTGTGGATGGTGTGACCATAGAGGTGGTATTCGCACCTGAGGTGCAGGGGGACGGTGGTACCGGCAATGAGGCTTCGAATGTATACCGTGTCAGCTACGGGCAAGCCAGCTTTCTGTTCACCGGTGACCTCGTGAAGGAGCAGGAGGCGCAGCTGCTGGCCGAGGGGCATGATGTAGCCAGCACGGTGCTCAAAGCGGGGCATCATGGATCGGACACGTCGAGCAGTCCGGCTTTCATCGCTGCGGTTCACCCCAAATACGTCGTATACTGTGTCGGCGCTGACAATGGCTTCGGGCATCCGAAACCAGCCATTGTAGACCGTTTTGCAGCCGCCGGGGTGAAGAGCTGCCGCACTGACGAGGATGGAGCCGTCGTATTCCATACGGATGGGAAAAAGCTGCGAGTCGAGCGGTATGCAGATGAATAGGAATATATGGGAAACGGATAAGGTGCAGCTGGACTTGAAGGTGAGAACTCTGACGGGATGCAGATAAGCAGGAATAGGTGGTAGCGCGATGGATATGGAGTTGAATGAGGCCCAGCGCAGCGTGGTCAGGGAACTGGACCGGAATATATTGCTGACAGCGCCGGCGGGGACAGGCAAGACGAATACGCTGGCCTGCCGCATCGCCAATATCATAGACTCAGGGCGGGCGGATCCGGCTGAGATACTATGTCTGACATTTACGAACAAAGCGTGCCGGGAGATGAAGGAGCGCATCGAAAAGCGCGTGTCTGAGATTGCGGGGCATGGGGCTGATGCAGATGGTCAGGCGGAATCTGGCGTCTATGTGCGGACGTTTCACGGTTTCTGCTATGATATTGTGAAGTCTGAGGCCAAACGGCACAGTGACTGGTTCGCCGATTTTACCGTATTCGATGATGATGATTGTCGGGCAATCATCCAGGAGGAGATCGGGAAGATGCTGCCAGGAGCAGCCTGGAAGCCGACGCCCTCCCAGCTTCAGCCTCTGCTCAGCTTGATGAAGGTATACAAGGGCTTGTTGGGCATCCCTGATGACAGCGTGGACGAAGGAGCTGCTTACCGGCAAGTGATGGCACAGGTCATTGCCCAGCACGATGATGAGCTCCGGCGCAAAACGCTCGACGAGAAATATAATTTCTCGCCTCGTCTCTATGAATTCTGGACGGAGCGGGGCGCGGAATTCGCGGTCGCCTATGATGGCCGGCTGCGGGAGCGGCACGGTGTTGACTATGACGACCTCATCGCCCAGGCCGACGCCCTGTTGCGTGACAGCGATGTACGCCGCCGCTGGAGCCAGCGTTTCGTCTACATCAATATCGACGAGATACAGGATACGAGCGAGTGGGAATACAGCATCGTCGAGCGTCTGTTCCCAGGCAGCCACATGTTGCTGGCAGGAGACTATTTCCAGACGATTTACGAGTGGCGTGGCTCTCATCCCGATGTCGTCATGCGTCGTTATCAGGAAAAATGGCAGCCGCTTTCCATCGTATTCACCCGGAACTACCGCTCGACACAGGTCTTGCTGAACGCAGCGTTCGCCGTGCTCAGCAGCATGTTCCCTGAGCGGGTGCAGCTGATATATCCGTCGGGCATGCAGGCAGAAAGTCAGGAGTATGGCTGCCCGATCGAGGTCAAGGGCGCCTATGATGTCCAGGACGAGGCGCTGTGGATCTATGAGCGCATCGCCCGCTTGCCGCTAGGGGACGACTCAGACTATTCCCGCATCGTGATACTGACGCGGCAGAACAAGTATAATCAGCAGCTGTCAGAGGAATTCGAGCGCCTGAACAGTCGCCTGAAGCCGGGAGAAAAGCCGATCCCGTTCATGATGTGCGAGCGGGAGAAGTTCTTTCACCGGCAGGAAGTGAAGGATGTGCTGGCGTTCCTGCGGTTGCTCGTGAATAAGAATGATGTCACGAGCCTCGTGCGTCTGGTGGCGCGCTTCATCCCGGGCGTGGGACTGACGACGGTGCGCACGCTGTCCTCGGAGGCCGTCCAGAGAACCGGTCTGCGGCTGACGGATCTGGTAGACCGGCAGGCGCGGGCGTCTGGCGACCCTTATGCGCCGCTCGAGGCGGCGCTGGCCGCGGGCAACGTCGTCGTGTTCGATGTCGAGAGTACAGGCACCGATGTCACGCACAGCGAGATTATTCAGATGGCTGCAGTACGGCTGGGACCGGCGGGCGAAGTCACTGCCAGGTTCAATGAGCTCCTGCATATCAGTACGACGGTTGGGGATTCCGTCCGCGTGCACGGCATCACGGATGAAAAGCTGGCTCGCGAGGGACGGGATCAGCGTGAGGTCATGCGCGAGTTCTGCGAATTCGCCCGTGGGGCCATGATTGTCGGCCACAATGTGACCTATGATTTGTCGATACTGCGCAGTTCCCTGTCGCGGCTCGGGCTGGAGCCGTTCGAGTATGCCGGCTATTTCGATACGCTCGATATATTCAGGCGTTTCCATCCGGCGCTGCCGAATCACAAGCTCGAATTCCTCTGTCAGGAATTCGCTGCAGCGCACAAGTCGTCGCACGATGCCTTCGATGATATCATGGCGACGGCCGATATACTCATGTACGCGCTTGAGCATGATATCCGTCCTCAGACGGCAGCCCGGCGCGAATATATGCAGGCTTATCAGGAGCGGTTCACCCAGTTCGCGGACTGGCTCGCTGAATTCCGTCAGGAGGCGGCCGAACAGCGGCCCTATGTACTGATCGGGGACATCGTCCTGCGCGCCGGCATAGCGGACTACTATCAGAAGCATGATGGGGGACGGCGCATGGAGAACCTGCGCCAGCTGTACCGCGAAGCCCGCAATCGCGACTATGGTCAGGATAACCAGTCCGCCTGGGATGCGCTGCTTGATTTCCTGCAGTACACGACGCTGTCGGACACGGATCTGGATCACCAGCAGGGGGCGCGCCCGCAGATACCGATCATCACAGTCCATCAGGCCAAGGGATCGGAATTCGACTATGTATTCCTGGCAGGCATGCAGGATGGGACGTTCCCGGGCTATAAGGCCGTGAAAGACAAGCATCTCGATGAGGAAAAGCGCCTGTTCTATGTAGCTGTGACCCGGGCCCGCCGCCAGCTGTTCATCTCATGGTCTCAGCATCGGAACAACTCGAATTATGACAATAATGCCAGCCGTTTCCTGCAAACTCTGCCCCGAGATTTCGTGCGGTACGTTTGACAACAATGAAAGCGAGGCTGCCAGGCACTCGGTGTGTCTGGCAGCCTCGCTGGTTCTATCGAATCTATATCAGATTTCAGAGTTTTTGCTCGGTCAATACGTCGTCCAGAGTATTCAGTACATCGTTTATGTCGGATTCGGTGATGACGAGCGGCGGCTGGAAGGCCATGACATTGCGTCCGATACCGTTCTTGCCGATGATGAAGCCGCGATCCTTCATTATTTCCAGTACGTTATCCAGTTCTTCCGGGGCAGGCGAGCCATCCGGCTTTATGAATTCTGCGCCGTCCATGAGACCGAGTCCGCGTACATCGCCGATGACCGGATGCCTGGTCGCGAGCTCACGCAGGCCGTTGCGCAGCTGCTGTCCGCGCTCATAGGCGGCCTGGCAGAGGTCGTGCTCATCTATGTAGTCGAGCACAGCCAGACCGGCGGTCGTGGAGACGGGATTGCCGCCGAGTGTCGAGGCTCCCGGCTTCGTGTAGGTATCTGCGATCTCGGCTGTCGAGATGAAGCAGGATATGGGAGCACCGTTGCCGAGGGCTTTGGCCATGGTCATGATATCCGGCACCACGTCGAAATTCTCGATGGCGAACATCTTGCCCGAGCGGGCGAAGCCGGTCTGCACCTCGTCGCAGACCAGCAGGGTGCCATACTGGGCAAGTATTTCCTTGAGGCGCTTGAAATAGCCCTTGGGCGGTACGACGATGCCGGCATTGCCCTGGATGGACTCGGCGAAGAACGCGGCCGGGTGGCCGGCCGTCTGCGTCTTTATGATATCCTCGACGACGTTGGCGCATTCGAGATCGCACTCCGGGTATTTGCGGTGCAGGGGGCAGCGGTAGCAGTAGGGATTCGGGGCGAAATGGATGCCGCCGACTGGATTCGGGTCCGTGCGCCACATGCCGATGCCGGTCAGGCTCATGGTCAGTTTCGTCCGGCCGTGCAGGCCGTTGCGCAGAGCGATGTATTCGCTGTTGCCGGTATATATTTCCGCCAACAGGGCGGCACCTTCATTGGCCTCAGTGCCGGTCGAGCAGAAGAACGATTTCTGCAGCTTGCCCGGTGTCACCTCGGCCAGACGCTCAGCGAGATTGACGAAGTTTTCCGTCAGATAGATGTTGCAGACGTGCTGCAGCGTCTGCACCTGCTCGGCAACTTTTTTCGTTATTTCGGGATTGCAGTGACCGCAGTTTATGACGGATACGCCAGCGAAGCAGTCGAGGAACTTGCGGCCCTCGCTGTCGTAGAGATACTGCATGCGTCCCTTGACGAATTCGCGCGGCTGCCGGTAGAAATGGGCCAGGCAGGGCATGATGTATTTCTTCTTTTTCTCAATGATGGCTTCCGGGCCTATGTATTTTTTCTCCATATCTATTTACCTCCGTAGGTATCTATCCCTGGATCAGATGGAATCGCGGCTCAGGCGGAAACGGTATGCGCCGATGCCCAGTGCCCGCGGGCAGATACGTTTCAGCTCGGCAAAATCGTCCTCGCTGCAGGCGGCGTCCTTTTCGCCGGCGGCCAGTTTATCCAGGGCCTGGCGATAGATGGCCGTTATGCGGCCGGTCGTGTCAGCATCATACGTCTGAGCCTCGATGCGGTAGGAGGCGATGCCGTTGAACTTCGCCAGATAGGGGTAGAGGCAGAGGTCTTTGGCAAAGTAGATGTGGTTGCGGCCGTACTGGTCGATGCGGATGGGATGCACTTCGCCGGCTTTGTCGCGCAGGGCATAGTGACGGTCGAGGAGCTCGGGGTTCTCGAGATCACGCTCGGAGAGCGACATGCCCGGGATGTTATGATCGCATATCATGGACTCATAGGCGCCATGGACGATGACCTCGATGGGCAGCGGGCTGTGCTCGACGATGCCGCTCAGCTGGGCGAAGGACAGCTCGAGCGAGGCGCAGGCCTGGGCGATATGATTCTGTTTCAGAAATTCGGCCGCCTTGTGGTTGAAAAGATTGAATGATACATCAGCCTGGACCGGCAGCATGGTCAGATGCTGGGCCAGATGCATCGTGCCCAGGTTGCTGACCATGATGCCGTCGGGCTGGGATTCCGGATGATGAGCCATCTCATCAAAAAGCAGGCAGTACTCGTTGCATTCGCGGCGCATGGTCGTGCGCGGGGTGTCGAGTATGGCCTTGGCCTCGTGCTCATGGGCATAGGCGGTGACGGCAGCATAGTCAGCGAGCGACCAGGGATGCTGCGGACGGAAAGCCTCGCCACCCATGTATACGACGTCTGCCCCATTGTCTATGGCGGCGCGGGCGGCATCTGGCGTCGCTGCGCGCACGGACAGACAGTGATGATTGTCGGAGGCTGCTGGATCAGCCGGGATGTCAGGCTCCTGCTTCAGTATGTCATCCTGGAAACCGGCCTCAGGAACGGCCTCGCTGAAGAAGCGCGGCTCGCGTTCGCCGGTCATGCCGATGTCATCCTTCGTTGGCTGACCGAAGGCAAATGTCGTCGTATAGTCGCGCACGCGGTTTTCATAAAGACTCTTCCAGCCGTCCTCGGGTGTGACATAGCCAGTAGGATCGGCGATGTAGGCATCGATAGCCGCCCGGTACGTGGATACGATGCGGCGGATGAAATCAGCCGGCCGCATGCGTCCCTCGATCTTGAACGAGTACACGCCGGCCTGGATGAGCTGGGGGATGGAGCGGTACATGCACATATCCTTCAGCGCGAGCTTGTACGGGCCATCGCTGTCCTGATCGAGCTGCTCGCCGGTCTGCTCGTCTATGAGCTCGTAGGCCCAGCGACACGGCTTCAGGCAGCGGCCGCGGTTGCCGCTCTGCCCGAACAGCACGCCGGAATGGATGCATTGTCCGCTCTCGGATATGCACATATCGCCATGCATGAAATATTCGACCTCGAGTCCGGTGCGCTCGCGGAACAGGCTGAGTTCGGAGAGCGTCATCTCGCGGCCGACCACGATGCGCGTTATGCCATACTCCTTCAGTTTGGCTATGGCGAATTCGTTATGCGTGTTCATCATGACCGAAGCATGCAGCGGTATCTTTATGCCGAGCTCGCGTATGAGCTCGAGGACAGCAAAATCCTGCACGAGGATGGCATCGGGCTGGATCTCGTCGAGATAAAGCAGATAGGAACGCAGCTGGGGCAGTTCTTCTTCGCTGATCAGGTTGTTCAACGTGATGTAGAGGCGGACACCGTGCTCATGGGTATAGGCTACCGCTTTTTTCAGCATCTCGTCGTCGAAATTGAATTCGCCCTCATGCATGCGCATGTTGAAATGCTTGCCACCGAGATAGACCGCGTCAGCTCCGGCTTCTACAGCAGCTTCCAGCGCATCCCACGTGCCGGCCGGAGCCAGCAGCTCGACGGATTTACGATTTAACAACATACGGTATTTCTCCTTTTCCTTCTATGTAAAATGATTTCAGACAGTTTACCAGACTACAGTATAGCAGGTATAGCGCAATCTATCAAATAATCCGCCTGGCAAAGTCATTTCAGCGTTGACTTTTATTTCTCAGGTTTATATAATAAGTTGTCACTCGTGACTCTGAGTGATTTTGGAATAATATGAATGATAAATAACAAGAGAAGAGAAAGGTAAAGAAGATGATGATGTTTCTTATTGCCCTGTCGCCGATCCTATGGCTGATCGTAGCGCTGTCGGTGCTTCATATCAGTGCCTGGAAAGCCTGTTCGCTGGCGCTCTTGATATCGCTTGCCATGGGCCTCGGCATCGAGGGAATGACGGCCGTGCATGCCGTCCAGTCAGTGCTCGAGGGGGTGGCCCTGGCGGTATGGCCGATATTGCTGGTCATCATCGCAGCCATATTCACCTACAATCTCACACTGCATACGCATGGCATGGATGTGATAAAGAAAATACTGACATCGGTCTCGAACGACCGTCGCGTCCTGATCCTGCTCATCGGTTGGGGATTCGGCGGCTTCCTCGAGGGCATGGCTGGTTTCGGCACGGCGGTGGCGATACCGGCCGGCATGCTGGCCGGCATCGGGGTGAATCCGGTGCTGGCAGCGGCAGTCTGCCTCGTAGCGAACTCCGTACCGACGGCCTATGGTTCCATCGGCATACCGATCGTCACGCTGGCCAATGTTACCGGCTTTGATCCGATGCAGCTCTCCGGCTACACAGCCCTGCAGCTGACGCCGCTCATTGTGCTTTGTCCTTTCGTCATGACGGCAGTTGCGGGCGGCGGCCTGCATGCTCTGCGCGATATGCTGCCTATATGTCTGGCGGCTTCGTTCGGTTTCCTGTTGCCAGAACTGGCGGTGGCTTTTGCCGTCGGCCCGGAGCTGGCAGTAGTGGCTGGTTCCATAGGTGCTATGGCTGCCATCGTGGCCACAGCTCATCTCGTCCATGTCGACAATCCGGAGTACGCTCTGCCGCCCCACGACAGCGAGGCTCCGGTGACGCCCCACGACGGCCTCATCGCCTGGCTACCGTTCATCCTCATATTCCTGTTCCTGCTTTTCACATCGAAACTGGTGCCGCCTGTCCACGATACACTGAATCTCGTCAAGACATCGGTCCTCATCTATGATGGCGAGGGCGGTGCTCCCTATACGTTTGTCTGGGTGGCTACGCCTGGTGTGCTCATATTCCTCGCGGCCTTCATCGGCGGTCATGTCCAGGGAGCCGGTTTGGGCGAGATGGTACATGTCCTGCTGAAAACCGTGCGGAATCTGCGCTTTACGATCATCACGATCATCACGGTCATCGCTACGGCAAAGGTGATGGGCTACAGCGGCATGACCCATCAGATTGCGGAGACGGCCGTGGCCGCTACTGGCACAGGGTATCCGTTCATAGCATCGTTCATCGGTTCTATAGGTACGTTTATTACCGGTTCTGCCACATCGAGCTGTGTCTTGTTCGGCAAGCTCCAGACGGATTCCGCCATAGCCATAGGGGCATCGCCGGCCGCTCAGGCCTGGATGGCGGCAGCTAACGCCACTGGTGCCTGTGCCGGCAAGATGATATCGCCGCAGACCATAGCAATCGCAGTGGCTGCAATCGGCGTCGGCGGTGTCGATGGGAAACTGCTGCATTTCGCGGTGAAAGTCTATCTGCCGTTCGTCGTCATCATGGGGCTCATCGTCTACTTCGGTGCTGGCATGCTGGGGTGATCGGCCCTGAGCGCTGTATGTCTTACGACAAATGATCAATGACTGATTCACATTTACCATATTTTTACAGGAGGGCGGAATCCTTATGGGAATAGCTGTCAAAGCTCGTTCGTTTATGCTGGCGGCCCTGGTGGCCGGTATGGTGTGCCTGGGAGGTTCGCATGTTGCTGCAGCTGATACAGCAGCGGCGGTCAAGCCGACTGGCTTGACGCAGACGACGCCGGACAAGCCGCTTTCCTTTTCGCCGATACTTTCCTGGAGCAAGGATGTGGAGGCTGTGAGCTATGAAATCGAATTTTTCGCGTCGCAGCCGGCAGAGGCTGACCTGCCGCCGGATCAGGATTCACCACGAGCCATATATCGTACGGACAAGGTATATATGAACCAGTATAATCCGGCGCTGCGGGAATTCGCTGCAGACTATCTCGGCAAGCAACCGCTATACTGGCGTGTGCGGCCGCTGGATTTCGACCGGCATCCGGCAGCAGCGTACAGTGACCTCGCCGTGCTGTATACGAGTGCGACACAGGCCACAGAGCCGGAAATGACGGCACCGGTACCGGGGAATCAGCATCTCGGCGAGCGCGGCATGACCATGCTCTATCGCGTCTATAACTGGATTGGTCTGGCTGGTGCGGCCAGCTACGAGGTTGATGTGTATGCGGCCAATCCGGAGCAGATGAAAGATCTGAAGCCGACGGAGCGGCTTTACACAGATAATCTTGATGTTTACGATGAAAAGCCGCACTATGGCGAGTACAATTTCTTTTGGCGCGTGCGGGGACTCGACAGCAGCGGCAGCCCGCTGGGCAGCTGGTCACGGCCGATGCCTTTCCGTGTAGCGCCTTCGATGAATTACGAGGTGGCGGTGCTCGGCGACAGCATCAGCCATGGCGGCGGTCACTATTCCTACGGCCCGCACGACGCAGAGTTCAGCTGGCTGCACTACCTGGATTTCGAGGCGCTGAATCTGGCCAAGAGCGGTGACACGAGTGCTGATACGCTGGCGCGATTCGATCGGGATGTGCTGCCGTTTCACCCGCGCTATCTGCTCATCCTCACCGGCTCGAACAGTCTGCGCGGCGGTGCCGATCCCTATGAGGTCATCGATGATCTGGAGGCCATCCGGCAGAAATGTCTCGCGAACGGCATCCGGCCGGTGCTGCTGACCCTGCCGCCTATCAATGCGGACAGCATCATGCATGTATTCCAGGAGGGAACAGCAGCAGCCTGGCGGCAGAATTTCGCTATCGTGAACAACTACATCCGATCGCAGGTGCATATCGATACGGCGCAGGCAATCCCGACCCTGCCCGATGGTTCACTGCCGCCGGAGTACGGGCTCGACGGCCTGCATCCCGATGCGAATGGCAAGCGTCTCATGGGGGAGGCGGTGAATCGTGCCTGGCCGCAAGTCAGACAACAGGCCGATGCGGAACTGGATTAACTGTTATCGTTACAAGATAGGGTACACATGAAGGTCTGTGCCTGCCTCAATCCGCTGCATACGGCGCTGGCCGTATTGTCGATATCCTGCAGAACGGCCAATGCACGTCTGAGGAAGGTGAGGAGGATTGAACATGGCTATTACAGCACTCTTGATTATCCTGGTGGTATTGGGGGCGTTCATGGATGTCACACCAGCCATTCTGATCTTTACGCCGCTGTTTCCCTGCGCAGTGCCTAACCTGACCTGACGAAGTCGGAGAAAAAGGATACCTTGAAACTGCTGGAAATGACTGCATGAAAAAAGAGCAGCAGATCCTGCTCTTTTTTCATGTTTTGTATGTTGGTATATGATGGCATCACGCTGGATGGCTGAGCCAGTCGCTCCAACTCTGCGCGAAGTCGGTCGCGCGGTTCTCGCGAACGTACTGGGCAAAGCGGCGGATGCCCTCGTAGCGCTCGCCGCTACCGAGGTCTGCGCCGCCGAGGACACGCTGGTGTGCGATGGCTTCGTCTGCCGTGCAGTCGGGGCGCTCCAAGAGCTCATAGAGCACCATAAAGGTCGTCGTGCGGCCCTGTCCGGCCTGGCAGTGGAAGTAGAGCCAGCCGTGCTCTCTTGGCAGGCTGCGATAGAAGGCGAGAAAATCGTCGATGGCCTGCGGCTCGGGCCAGCGCATGTCCGTCGCGGCGATGCGCACGTAGCCGAGGCCACTCTTGCGTGCGATGTGGCGCTCCGTGGCAAAGCCCGTGACGGCTGCCGCAAATGTGTAGGGGATATGGGCTTTGTCGTAGTGGCCCATCGGCACGGCCTGCACGTTCGTGCCCACTGCATCCGCGAGCCGCTGCCTTTCGTCCTGCTCGACGGCTTCAGCCGTTTTACCCCGATTGGCCGCATTGGCCACTCCGTGCCAGCTCACGGCATCCTCGCCTAGGTAGCCGTGCGACTCCTGCCGCAGGTCGATGACCCAGAGGGGGCTATCATCAGGCAGGCCGAGCTGCTCATGGAGATGCACCAAGGTGTGCTTTGAAGGCTGCCCGCCGCCCGCTATTCGAAGCGGGGTATCCTTGCGGAAGTGGATGGGCGGGACTGCGCGGTCGCCGTCGAGCCGCCAGGCAGGCTCAGCGGGGACAGCGGCCGAAACAGCGGCGGCTGACAGCAGCAGGATAAGGCAGATCAATGGCATGATTACGATGCGGCGGATATCATGAAGGTTGCGCAGGGTGTTCAAATCGATGCTCCTTTCGTAAAGGTTGCGGAATACTTCTAAGTTCCGTTCCTGTACTCGTGGCAAGAGATAAGAATGCCTGTCGAATTCCTCGCAGTTTGAGGAATCACGGCAGGCATTTCTGTCTCTTGCCATTGGGGGAATCAGATGAGGTCGTGCTCTTTGCCCCACGCATCGATCCTGGTGTAGAGCGGCACGGGCACGTGGTACTTCTGGCCGAGCGTGACGATGCGGGAGACGAGACCCGCGAATTCGGACGGGCCGCCGTCCTCGACGTCGCGCTGCATGGAGGTCGTGAGTCCCGGTGCGAAGGCGTCCATGAGCCGCAGGTCGGTCGCGACGAGATCGCGGTCGAACGTGATGCCCATCGCGTGGCCGAGCGCTTCGACTTCCTTGATGAGGCCGATGAAGGTCTCGCGGACCTCGCCGGGCACATGGAACGCCTCGCTCGTGACGTTGAAGTAAAGCCCTGCCGCGCCCATCGGCGAGACGAAGGAGAACTTCGTCAGGGCGTCGCGCTGGATGTCGTCGGTGAAGTGCGCGTGGATGTCGGCTGCGCGCATGATTTTCTCGAGCGCTTCGGCCTTGGCGGCGAGGCGGCGGTCCTCGCCGGGACGGAAGCCGTAGAAGACACGCAGGATCTCCTGCGGCTGCTCGATGATGCCGGGGCCACCGCGCTTGGCGAAGACGTAGATGCAGCCGTCGAGCACGGTGAGGCCCGCGAGTTTCTCCTGCATGACGGCGCCCGTGCCGAAGACGTTGAGGATCGGGATGATGAGCGTGTCGGGGCCAGCGACGCGGCTCGCGAGCGCGATGGCCGCCTCGAGGCTGTAGTACTTGACGCAGACGAAGAGCACATCGGGCGTCTCGTGGTAGTCGGCGGCATTGAGTGCCTTGACCGTCGGGATATGGATATCGCCGCGGTGGTTCGTATGGATGGTCAGGCCTTTCTCCTGCATGGCGGCGAGGTGCTCGCCGCGCGCGAGGAAGGTCACATCATTGTTGACGCTCGCGAGGTAGCCGCCGATGACGCCGCCTGTACCGCCGACACCGAAGATGGCGAATTTAAGGTTTTGGGTATTCGTGGTGTCCATAGAGGATTCCTTTCTTGCAGTCGCGATGGGGCTCAGAACTTCCAGATGTTCAGTCCCGTTTCCTCGCTCTTGCGGCGGTCGACGCTGCCCGCGAGCTTCGTGATGACGATCTCGGCCGTCGCGCTGATGATGGCCTTGTTGAGGTGGCCGCCGTGCGCCGCGCCCTGTTCGTCGCCGACGGCGATGTGGAAGTGGCTGTAGGGCTTGCCCGCCATTGTGTCGATCGTGCCGGTCAGTGAGAGCATCTCGAAGGCACCCTCGAGTGTATTGGCCTTGTAGTGCTGCTCGGGCACGTTGTAGACGCCCATGACGACCTTTTTGACCGCGCCGAGTCCCTGGACCATGGCGAGTTCAATCTGCTCCTCTTTAGCGACCTGCATCAGAGAGGTGACGATCTCGTCATCCGGATCGAGCCGCACGAGGATGTGCTGGCTATCGATATTCTTGTATTCCATAGTAATCCCTCCTGCTTACACCATTCGGTTTTACCAGACAAAATCCTGCAGGGAAAGGCTCCAGACAAGCTGAAAATATCGTATAATACAGATAGGAGGTGGAACATTTTCTGGCCGTCGCCCGCCATCGCAATATCACGCGGGCGGTAGAGGATCTCCACCTGACGTAGCCGACGCTCTCGCGGCAGATCTCTAAGAAAATATCCGCTTCTTGATTTCGAGAGCAGGCGGTATTTCTTACAGACGACGGCGTGCAGTGTCAGGGATGGCTTGAGCGGGGTGAATTTGAGATGGCCGGTGGCGAGCTGCAGCAGTTCGTCGATGCCGAGGGCATGGGCGATGCCCATGCGGATGAAGTGGTAGTGTCCGTACAAAAAATGTAGTTTCCCCTTGTTGATTCCATACAAAAAGTGTAAAATAAAGGCATATATTCGTTACAAAAAATGTAAAACTGGATGGAGGGACTTGGATGGAACGCGCATTGATGAAGGAACTGCGCCGATGGAAGGCGTCTCCGCGGCGGAAGCCACTCATCCTGAAAGGGGCCAGACAGGTCGGAAAGACATGGCTCATGAAGGAGTTAGGCAGGCAGTGCTACGCCAAGACCGCCTATGTCAACTTTGACAGGAATCCGCGAATGAAGCAGGTATTCGACCAGGACTTAGACATCGAGCGGATACTGATGGCCATCAATCTGGAGACGGGCGTACGGGTGACGCCGCATGATACCCTGATCATCTTCGACGAAGTACAGGAAGCACCGCAGGTAATTTCTGCGTTTAAGTATTTTTGCGAAGATGCTCCGGATTATCACATCATAGCGGCAGGCTCTCAGCTCGGAGTGGCGATACATGCAGGAATCTCATTTCCTGTCGGCAAGGTTAATGTGATGCAGCTTTATCCGCTTTCTTTCTATGAATTCCTGCATGCCGTAGGAGAAGAGGGGCTCGTTCGCGTCTTGGACGACAAGAATACAGAGATGATGACGTTGTTCCATGACCGCTTCACGACATGGCTCAAGAATTATTATTTCATTGGCGGTATGCCCGAAGCTGTGCAGGCCTTTGCTGAACATCACGACTATGCAGAGGTGCGCACAATCCAGCAGGATTTGCTGGCTATGTACGAGGCAGATTTCGGCAAGCACATCGAGCCGCGCGAACTGCCGCGCGTGCGGATGATCTGGAATGCGATCCCCGTGCAGCTGGCCAAAGAAAACAGGAAGTTCTTCTTCGGTCAGGTCAAGAAGGGCGGTCGTGCCAGGGATTTTGAGATGGCAGCGCAATGGCTGATTGACTGCGGCCTCATTGCCAGAGTATATCGTGTGGCGAAGCCGGCCATCCCGCTCAGGGCATATCTGGAAGAAAATGCCTATAAATTGTTTTTCCTGGATATCGGGCTGCTCGGCGCAATCAGTGAACTCGATGCGCGTTCACTCTTGGAAGGAAATCGCGTATTCATTGAGTTCAAGGGGGCGCTGACGGAACAGTATGTCTGCCAGCAGCTTCTCTCTGACTCATCCTGTGAACCGTATTATTACACCTCTGAGAGCGGCAGGTACGAGATCGACTTCATGATTCAGCAAAGTGGCAGCGTCGTGCCTGTTGAAGTGAAAGCAGAGCGCAACGTCCATGCCAAGAGCCTTCGTGCATACTACGACAAATACCATCCCGAGGAGACCATCCGGCTGTCCATGAACGATTACCGCCAAGAAGAGTGGGTCGAGAACATCCCACTTTTCGCCATGCACGCATTTTTCTGAGTATTACACGGGGAATCGCTTTTTTGCTGGCTGGATTTCGTACCTATAAATATTAAAGCATCTGTCTCTAGGTAGGGAGCGGATGCTTTTTTTGATAAGTTTTGATAGGAAAAACGTATGGTAGATGTTCGGTATAAAATCTTCAAAAATCCCTTGACTTAAAGTGAACTTTAAGCGTTATGATGCGACTATAAGGTTAATTCACATCAAAACAAGGAGTGATAGACATGAAAATTTATCAAAATAAGAAAGTAATGAAACGCATCTTGCTGTCTGCTTTACTGGGTGTGACGTTTGTCGTCGGAACGGATGCCGGTACTGGGTACGCAGCGCAGGCGGCAATGCCTTCCAAGGCTCCGGCTGAAACGATTGCTGCATCGTCGCTTTCCAATCAGTGGGACAAGACGTTCCCCGTCAATGACAAGGTGGCGCACAAGAAGGTCACGTTCCACAACCGCTATGGCATCACACTGGTCGGCGATCTTACAAGATGGATGTCATTCCCTTTGACAAGATCGAGGCCTTCTACCACAAGTATCTGAAAGGATAACCATCATGTCGTATACAATCGCGCAGGCGGCAAGGATGACCGGGCTCAGCCCGTCTGCTATCCGCTATTACGACAAGGAAGGGCTGTTGCCCCAAGTGGAGCGTAAAAACGGGATCCGTATGTTCTCTGACATGGATATTCGCTGGCTGCATCTGATAACCTGTTTGAAAAATACAGGTATGCCGATCAAGCGCATCTGTGAATATGCAGATTTGGCCCAGCGTGGCGATGAAACATTGATAGAGCGGCAGAGGCTCATCCAGGAGCAACGGCAGTTCGTGCAGGATCTATGCAGCACTAAATAAAATACTCGATGGTTTTCTCGGCTGTGAGGCGCGTGCTCGTATTGAATAGCAGCACGGCCTCGCGCGCTTCGCCAGGACCGAGTGCGTACGTCTCCTGTGATTCGCGCTCGAATAATGTGGCCGGCACGATGCGATTGTAGGCGAAGGGCTCAGCGAATGTCACCTCGATCTCCGGCGCATCCACCTTGGTCGCATAATACGGATCGAACATGAGCACGCGTCCCTCGCTCTCGCCGGTCAGCAGCACGTAATGCTCGACCTCCTCGAGCCAGAGTCGTACGACTGCTACGCCACGCCGGTGCAGTGCATCGAGCACCAGTCCGTCGGCGTGCATATTCACGCGTCGCCCTGTCACATACTGCGTCATGAGCGGCAGGTCGCTGACCTCGCCGTAGCCTGTCAGCCAGTGACTCAGAAACAGCATCGCCGTATGCGATGTCCCGGCACAGCCTGGCCGGCCGAGCCGGTCAAAGCCATCGAGACAGTAGAGCATGATGTTGCGAATAATCTCTGGTGGTACCTCCTCGCGCTCGAATAGGAAGCGCAGGGCGTTCTGCAGCGAGGCTGGCCCGCAGTCATACTCCGATATTTGATATTGCAGCGGCGTCTTCATGACGATCACTCCCGTCCAGCTGGTCTCGCCAGCGCGTGTTTATGCATACAGCATTTACATAGCGTTCTTATATGTGATATAATCATACCACAAGCGGAATCAAAAGAAAAGCCTAAAATGAAAGCCTCTCTGCCAGGATGCTTTATAGGAGTGATACCATGAATGAAATCATCGCCAAGCTGGATCAGGAAAAAATCGTGCAGACCTTCCTCGCACTCGTGCCGATCGACAATGCCGCGCTGCATGAACGGGCCATGGCCGACGAGCTGCTCAGGCGGCTGCGCGGGCTCGGCCTCGTTCCACACGAGGATGAGACATACCGCCGTACGGGGGGAGACGCTGGGAACATCTTCGTGCGCGTGCCAGGCGGGCTCGATCTCCTGCCGCTGCTTTTCTCGGCTCATCTCGACGCTGTTGCTCCGGCTTGCGGGAAAAAGGCCGTCGTACATGACGACGGACGCATCACGAGCGATGGTACCACGGTGCTCGGCGCTGATGATCTCGCCGGACTGGCTGAGATACTCAGCGCGCTCGAGCTCTACCTCGAGGTCCCCGTCGCAGAGCGCCGACCGCTCGAGCTCCTCTTTACTTATGCCGAGGAGCTTTACGATGTCGGCAGCGAGTTCTTCGACTTCACGCAGGTCGCGGCTCGCGAGTCCTATGTCCTCGACGCGAGCGGCCCCATCGGTACCTACCTCTATCAGGCGCCGTCTATCATATCGTTCGACGTGCAGATCAAGGGGCGCGCCGCTCATGCCGGCTTCACTCCCGAAGCCGGCATTCATGCCATCCGCATTGCCGCTGAGGCCATAGCCGCCCTCAATCTCGGCCATGTGGCGCCCAACACGACTGCGAACGTCGGCGAGATCCATGGCGGCACGAATACGAACAATGTCCCCGAAAGCTGTCGCGTGACCGGCGAGGTCCGCAGCTACGATCACGAGCTCGCACTTGCCCAGATTGAAAAGATGCGGTCTACCTTCGCCACGGCAGCGCAGAAGTACGGTGGCGAGATCACCTTCACGACGCGCATCGGTTGCCGTGCCTACCGCACCCCCGACAAGGCTCCAGCTATCAAGCGCTTCGAGTCTGCCTGCCGCGCTACTGGTCTCACGCCCCGCTCCGAAGCCAGCTTCGGCGGCAGCGACCAGAACCGCCTCACGCAGCATGGACTCACCGGTATCGTCCTCGCCTGTGGCATGACGGACTGCCACTCTGTACACGAATATATCACCGAGTCCGATCTCCTCGCCGCTACCCGCCTCGTATTGGCCCTGATGCTGAGTCGTGAGTGATTGCTGACAGCCAAACGGATTCAACTCGGCACAAACTCGATAAAAGCGTGAAAATCAATATACCTAGCAGGAAATTTCCATAGTTCAGAGAATTAGAACAATATAGATAAATTTTCTGACTGGAGGGACGAAGATGAAGTTCTATGCTAGTACGAATATACGCAATGTGGCAGTGGTCGGTCATGGTAAGACAGGCAAGACGAGTTTGCTCGATGCCTGCCTGTACCGGTCGGGTGCAGTGAAGCGGCAGGGGAGTGTCGATGCCCATACGAGTGTACTGGACTATGAACCGGAGGAAGCAGCACGCGAGCTGACCATAGGGACGAAGCTGGTGGCCTGTGAGTGGAAGGATTACAAGATCAATTTCCTCGATACGCCCGGCTATCCGGATTTCATCGGTGAAGCGCAGGGGGCGCTGCAGGCAGCAGACACGGCCCTCATCGTCGTCTCGGCCGCTTCGGGCGTCGAAGTCGGTACGGAGAAGATATGGCGCTATGCGACCGAGGCCAATATCCCGCGGGCCTTCTTTGTCAACAAGATGGATCGTGAGCGGGCTGACTATCGGGCGGTCATCGATGAGCTGCGGGCACGGTTCGGCAATGGCGTGGTTCCGGTGCAGATCCCAGTCGGAGCCGAGGCCGCACTGCAGGGCGTGGCAGATTTGCTGTCCCTCCATATAAAGATCGTCATGCATGATGACGAAGTCGTGAAAGCCGACGTCCCGGAGTATATGGCTGACGAGGTCGAGGAGGCCCGGCAGAAGCTCATCGAGTCTGTCGCCGATTTCAACAACGAACTGCTCGAGAAATACGTCAATGGCGATGAGATCACCGAGGTCGAGGTCGAGGCCGCTCTCATAGAGGGCATACAGGCTGGCAAGATATTCCCCGTCTTCGTGGGATCCGCCAAACAGAACATCGGCATCTACAAACTCATGAACGGTATCGTGGAATACCTGCCGTCGCCGTATTTCAAGGTATCGCTGGGCGTGAATCCTGAGGACGGCGAGCTCAAGGAGCGCCGTACCGAGGATCCATTCTCTGCCCAGGTATTCCGTACGGTGGCTGAGCCGCTCACAGGCAGGCTCAGCTATATGCGCATCCTCTCGGGAACAGCACGTAGCGATATGAATGCCATACGGGCAGGCAGCAATCCCCAGTCGGTACGCATCGGCAGCCTGTTCAGCATGCAGGGCAAGCGCCAGGATAATCTGGCCAAAGCCGATGCCGGCGATATCGTGGTGACGACGAAGCTGCAGAATGTGCAGACAGGGGATACGCTCTGCGATAAGAATGATCCGATACAGTATGAGAAGATTTCTTATCCGGAGCCGATGCTGGCCATGGCCGTCGATACGGCAGAGCGCAAAGACGAGGACAAGGTCCTCGCCGCGCTGGCTAAGGAACAGGATGATGATCCGACGCTCGTCGTGGAAAAAGATCCGGCGACGCACGAGGATATCGTGCGGGGAATCGGCGAAGTGCAGCTCGAGATATTGCGCGAGAAGCTGGCCCGCAAGTACAAAGTCAATCTGGAATTCAAGCAGCCGTCGGTGGCCTATCGTGAGGCCATCCGCCAGGCGACGAAGATCCAGGGACGCTATAAGAAACAGACTGGTGGTCACGGCCAGTTCGGCGATGTCTGGCTGGAGCTCTCGCCGCAGGCCGTCGGCAGCGGCAATGAGTTCACGGAGAACATCTTCGGTGGCAGCGTGCCGCGCCAGTTCATTCCAGCGGTGGAGAAAGGCGTGGCGGAGGCTCTGGAGGCTGGCGTGCTGGCAGGGTATCCGCTGGTTGATGTGAAGGTCAACCTTTACGACGGTTCCTATCATCCGGTAGATTCGTCTGAGGCCTCGTTCAAGGCCGCAGCAGCCATAGCGATACGCAAGGGCATCATGAACTGCGAGCCCTATCTGCTCGAGCCGATCTACACGATAAAAGTCATGGCGCCAGAGTACTATCTGGGCAACATCATGGGACGCCTCAGCGCCAAGCGGGCGCGCATACTGGGCACACAGAGCCAGGAGCGCGACTTCAGCGAGGTCAGTGCCGAGATACCGGCCAGCGAACTGTATAAGTTTGCAACCGAGTTGCGCTCCCTGACGCAGGACCGCGGCAGCTATACGCAGGAGTTCGCCCGCTATGCCGAGGTACCAGCCAATATCGCTCAGCAGATCGTCGAGGCTTATCAGGAAAAACGAAAAAAACATTAACGAATCTCTGCTCAGGCCCGGGGACTGTAGTAGAAGAATGGCTTGACAGAACGGCTCTTTGGGGAAACATCAAATGAAATAAAGCGCTGTTGTTCAAATCTTGTACTTATGGCAGGATTTGGACAACGGCGCTTTTTAAGTTTGCGCGGCTGGCTAGGCAGTAGAATCGTTAATCATATGTAGCGTCCGGTGATACTGGCCGGACATTGGCGGATATCCTCCAGTGTGCCGGCGGCGGTGATGGTGCCGCCCTCCTCACCTCCGCCTGGCCCCATATCGACGAGGTAGTCAGCGTTGTGAATCACATCGAGGTCATGCTCGATGACGATGACGGTAGCGCCTTGATCGATCAAGGTCTGGAATACCTGCAGCAGTGTTGCTACATCCAGAGGATGCAGACCGATGGTCGGCTCGTCGAATATGAAGAGGGCATCCTGCTGCGGGCGTTGCAGTTCGCTGGCCAGCTTGAGCCGCTGGGCCTCGCCGCCGGACAGTCCGGGTGTCTGCTCACCCAGAGTCAGGTAGCCGAGGCCGAGGTCGTGGAGTACCTGCAGGCGCTTGCAGACGACAGGGAGTCCTTGGCAGGCGGTGAGTGCCTGATTGACGTCCATGGCCATGAGCTGGGGCAGAGAATAGGTTTGCCCGGCTTTGTTTGTCCAGTGAATCTCGTTCGCGGCAGGAGCGTAGCGTGTGCCTTGGCAGTCTGGACATGGAATCTCGACATCGGGTAAGAACTGGACGTCGAGGCTGATGGTGCCCGTACCGTCGCAGGTCGGACAGCGCAGGCAGCCGGTGTTGTAGGAAAAGGCACCAGCCTTATAACCGGCCGCCTGTGCTGATGCAGTTTTGGCGAAGGTCCGGCGCAGGGCATCATGAACCTTCGCATAGGTGGCCACGGTGGAGCGCACGTTTATGCCGATGGGAGTCGCATCAATGAGCTTGACCTGGTTCAGCCCCTCGGCTTCCAGCGAGCGTACCGATTCGGGCAGGGAGTGTCCGGCGATGTGAGCAGTCAGTCCCGGTAACAGGCATTCGAGGATCAGGGTGGTCTTGCCTGAGCCAGATACGCCGGTGACGACTGACAGACGGTTCCGGGGGAAGCGGACATCTAGTGCCTTGACAGTATGCAGCGGCCTGGTTGTCATGTGTATGGTTCCCTTTGCAAACAGATCTTGCTGGTCGCAGATCTGTCGGATGCGCACGTCTTTCTGGCCCGTCAGATAGGGACCAATCATCGAGGCGGGGTTTTTGCCGATAGCGGCGGTGGTTCCCTGGGCGATGATTTGGCCGCCATTGGCTCCGGCCTGCGGACCCATTTCGATGAGCCAGTCGGCCTGCCGCAGGATGCGGGTATCATGGTCGACGAAGATGACGGTATTGCCATCGGCGATGAGATCGTTCATGACGCCGACCAGACCGTCGATGTTGGCTGGGTGCAGACCGATAGACGGCTCGTCAAGCACGTACAGCACGCCAGTCGTGCGGTTGCGCACGGCCCGGGCCAGTTGCATGCGCTGGCGCTCGCCATTTGATAATGTTGATGCCGCCCGATCCAGCGTGAGGTAGCCGAGACCGAGGTCGAGCAGGCGCCGGGCGGTCTCCTGGAAGGAAGCGCATATGCTGTCCGCCATCGGGCGCAGAGGCTCTGGCAGAGAGGCAGGGACGCCCTGCACCCAGTCAACCAGTTTCGAGAGCGTCATCTGGCAGGCTTGAGCGAGCGATAGGCTGCGCAGACGCGGGGCGCGGGCTGCTTCGGAAAGCCGCGTGCCCTGGCAGTCAGGACAGATATCGGTCTTCAGGAAGCGTTCGACTCGTTTCATGCCTTTTTCGTCCTTTACATGGGCCAGGGCATTCTCGACCGTGTAGATGGCGTTGAAGTAGGTGAAGTCCATATCTCCGGAGGCTCCGGTTGTCTTGTTCTGGTATATGATGTTCTTTTTCACCGCGGGGCCGTGGAAGACGATGTCGCGTTCCTCTGGAGTGAGATCGCGGAACGGTACATCGGTCCGCACACCCATCTCACGGGCGATGTCTTTCATCAGCGACCACATGAGTGTCTGCCAGGGCAGCACAGCACCTTCGTCGATGGTCAGGCTCTCATCGGGGACGAGCGTCGTCTCGTCTACGGTACGCACGAGGCCGGTGCCGCCGCAGGTGGGGCAGGCGCCGCGACTGTTGAAAGCCAGGTCTTCCGCTCCCGGCCCATTGAAATGGGCGCCGCACTCCGGGCAGATGAGTTCCTGCATGGCGGCGACGTTGAGCGAGGGGGCAACGTAATGGCCGTTCGGGCAGCGGTGGCTGGCGAGGCGCGAGAACATCAGCCGCAGACTGTTGAGCAGCTCGGTTGCGGTACCGAAAGTGCTGCGCACTCCGGGCACACCAGGACGCTGATGGAGTGCCAGGGCGGCTGGCACGTAGCGGACGGCGTCGACTTGTGCCTTTTCGGCCTGCGTCAGGCGCCGCCGGGTGTAGGTCGAGAGCGCCTCGAGGTACCGGCGTGAGCCCTCGGCATAGAGGACGCCGAGAGCGAGTGATGATTTACCGGAACCGGATACGCCGGCAATCGCTGTGATCTGATGCAAGGGGATATTGACATCGATATGCTTGAGGTTGTGCACATGAGCACCACGCACCTCGATATGTGATGGTTGATGGTCCATATAGATGAGTGCCGCATACATTGACTTTTCAGCCTGGCGTATGCGGCACTTTTCACCTCGCTTTCTTAAATGTGGAGGAATTAATGTGTGCCTGCATGCTTTTTTCAGGGCAAGTAAAAGGAATCGTCCGTCAGCTCAGCGAAGACTTACTGTTAATGGGGGATGATTCGTTGATTTATCTGGGATGCCACATATCATAATACACACATGAGGATAAATCAACTGCTATTTATATGATCGAGAGGGAAACAAGCTGATGAAAGTGTTGTTAACGAATGGAATGGAGGCCAATGGGCTATGGAGCTAGCGCAGAAAGTATTGCGGCCAGCATTTCAGCAACGTCTGGATGCCTATATCGAGGAACACTATGTGCCGGAGGATCAGCAAGGAGATTTGATCGAAAGAGCGCCTGATTCCAAGCCTTGGTCTTTTTTCTCTGGTGTTGCTGTCATAGTGCCAAAAGGCCTGGGACAAATTTTGGCAGAAAAGGAGGATACTTTTTCTGAAAGGCTGCTCGCCTTGATCAAGGAAAAACATCTGAAGGCAAGTGACGTCTATACCAAGGCAGGCCTCACGAAGGCGCTCTTCTCCAAGATTCGTCATAACATGGATTACAAGCCTTCCAAGGATACGGTGCTCTGCCTGATTTTTGCGTTGTCGCTTTCTGAGGACGAGGATGATGATCTGCTGCGGCGGGCGGGATATAGCTTTTCTCCCTCCCAGGTGCGCGACATCATCATCCAATATTTCATCAAGGAAGGGATACTGGATATCTATGCGGTCGATGAGGTGCTGCTTGATCGGCATCTCAAGACATTGCACAAGGATGAATAAATAGCGCAAGGTTGCCTGCGCGTTTACCATGAGACGTCTCTTGTCGCCTATAATGAAGTCAGATGAGAAAACATAGATTACAAATAGGAGGTCATCATCATGGCAATTCATTGGGGCGAAGGACTGCTTTTCGGGGCAGCGGGCGTATTGGGAGGTCTGATCCTCTCTGCGCTGATGGAAGAGGATGAGGAACAGGAGGACAAAACAGAATCGCAAGGTCTGCAAGGCCTCGTGGATATCGTGAAGCGTGAGGCGCAGCAGGCGCTGGCAGCCTGCAAGTCAGAGGAGGAACGCCAGGAGGTCTATGCACAGGTACACAGCGCCATCGAGGAGCTGCAGGGCGTCATGGACGAGAAGAGCAGCGCCATCCTTGAACTGCAGGAACAGAAAGCGGAGCAGGGAGACGATGAGGCGCGCACCCATGTGGAAAAACTGCGCCAGACGACAGCAAGCGTGCGCACGGCGCTTGACGACGTGCTGAAGGCATTGGCATAAAATCGGCTATCAAGGCACAGGCCAAAGATAAAATCCGCGACATCTTTGGCGATGAATACGCGGAAAAGCTCTGAGCATCTTTGCAATGGAATTCACTGAAGAGCGTACTGGACCAGCTTGCCGGTACGCCGCAGGACAATCTAGCTGCGGATAAGATGGAAGAACTATGGAAAAGGAAGCAGCGCATTTACGCAGATGCGAAGGAAGACGCACTGCATGATATCCAAGATGCAGCAATGAATATGCAGGCTGATATCAAGCACATCGGTTCGGAGGCAGCACATTGTATCCCAGCAAAATCAGAGGAAGCGATTAATGCAGCGCTGAAAGAAAAATATGAACAGGCCTGCCAACCATGGGTGCGCGAAGTACGTTTGTAAGTTGGAAAATCCAGTGCGTTGACATATGTGAGATTCATATTAGTATTTCGTCAGAGGTGAGTATTATGAGCAAGAAAGATATGCTTCGTGAGCAGCTGGAAAAAGAAGGGAATCTTCATCTTTTTGAAGAGACTGATGATGGCTTTGAGGGAGATATCAGCGTTCATTCTTATGATGAGGCGTTTCATGTATTCCTCGATGTCGAGGAGGATTCCGCGTATAATACGATTACGATACGCCTGGGGACCATGCCGAGGGAGAAGCTTTCCGATGCGTTGCTGTTGTTGAATCAGTTCAATTCCTATAATCCGAATGGAGCATATTTTACATTGGATCCGGATGAGCCGGACGATCCGTACATCGTCTTTTTTCGCTGTACCTATACAGCTCTGGCAGATGCGTTTGATGCAGACATCTATACCAGTATCCTGGCAGCAATAATAAATGATATTGAGAACGAAGATGAGTATAAGCAGCTGATGCAACTGCGGTGGAAATAGTTCCGAGATCATTGAAAAATAGCAAAAGCCGCACGCGGGTTGATGCCTGCGTGCGGCTTTCGCTGTATGAAGTTTTCGTGTGGCGTGTCATTCCTGCGGAGGCCTTTTCGCTAGCTGCTGTGCATGGCCGAGCGTGCTATGCTGGTAGCTGTAGCCGAAGTAGACGAGGCAGCCGATCGCGCACCAGACGACGAAGCGGATCCAGGTCTCATAGGGAAGATGCGCCATGAGGTAGCTGCAGGCCAGGATGGCGAGCGGTGCGATAACCCAGACAATCGGGCAGCGGAAAGTGCGGTGGAGGTCCGGCTTCGTCACGCGCAGCACGAGAACGCCGAGCGAGGCGACGGTGAAGGCGGAGAGCGTGCCAATGTTCGCCATCTCCGCAATGACACCGATTGGTGCGAGTCCAGCGATGATGGAGACGAAGACGGCGCCCGCGACGGTCACGATGTAGGGCGTGTGGTAGCGCTTGTGAATCTTGCAGACGTTCGCGGGAACCATGCCGTCACGACTCATTGCGAAGAAGATGCGCGCCTGTCCGTAGAGCAGGACGAGCAGCACGGTCGTGATGCCCGCAATGGCACCGACACCGACGATGGCTGAGCCGAGGCGGTAGCCGATGTAGCGCAATGCGAAGGCGACGGGCTCAGGATTGTTGAGCTCTGTGTAGGGGACGACGCCCGTGAGCACGCCGGCAACGACGACGTAGAGTGCCGTGCAGACGAATAGTGAGCCGATGATGCCGATGGGGAGGTCGCGAGCGGGGTTCTTGCATTCTTCAGCGCTCGTTGCGACGGCGTCAAAGCCGATATAGGCGAAGAAAACGATGGCTGCGCCGCCAAAGATACCGGAGACGCCGAACGGCATGAAAGGCTCCCAGTTTGCCGGGTTCACATGCGGTGCGGCAAGGAACAGGAAGAGGAAGACAGCCGCGAGCTTGATGAAGACGAGGACGCGGTTGAGCCGTGCACTTTCCTGTGTGCCATGGATGAGGAAGAAGGAGAGCAGGAGCGTGATGAATATGGCGGGCAGATTGAGGATGCCACCGTCCGCCGGTACGTGCGTGAGTGCGTGCGGGAGGTCGATCCCCGCTGAGAGCATGAGTCCTGTCACGTAGCCCGACCAGCCCGAGGCGACGGCACTTGCCGTGACGGTGTACTCGAGGATAAGGTTCCAGCCCACGATGAAGGCAATGAATTCCCCGAGTGAGGCATAGGTATAGGTGTAGGCACTGCCTGATGCGGGCACGATGGAGGAAAACTCTGCGTAGGCAAGGCCGGCGAGTGCGCAGGCAAGTCCTGACAGGATGAAGGAGATGGTGACGGCAGGGCCGGCATATTTTGCCGCTGCGACGCCTGTGAGCACGAAGATGCCGGTGCCGATGACGCAGCCGATGCCGAGCAGGATGAGGTCAAAAGCGCCGAGCGACTTCACCATGCCGGAGGTAGCGGCGACTTTTTGGAGCTGCTCGATGCTCTTGGTACGGAAAAGATTCATCAGATAACTTAACTTCCTTTGGTATTTTTCATTTTGCTTTCTTTGGATAGACACCTATGGTGAGCATATTCAGCAAATGCAGATGGTTGCCGAGCTGGCGGCAGATGATGGCACTGAGCATGGCTAGCAGCAATGTCAGGCAGTAGAAGACGATTGCGATGGGAGCGGTCATGATATGGCCAGAGGCAGCCAGTCCGGTGGCCAGATAGGTGATAGCGACCGGATGGACGAGATAAGCGAAATAGGAATGGCGGCCCAGCTCATGCAGTAGATAGCGCAGCCAGTCTGGATAGCTGTTGTAGGTGAATATCGTGAAGAAGAACAGCGAGGCGGTCAGGGTGTAGATGACACCGGCAGGGCAGAGCTGATGGGCCGTATTTATGGCATCCATAGCGGTGTAGCCGCGCGGGAACAGGCTGTAGTAGTAGCCGAGCAGGGCGGCCAGACTCAGCCAGAAGGCAGCGATGATCAGGCGGCGCCGAGCGCGCATGAAGCGCTGGAACTCCTCGATATGGACCGCTAGCCACCCACCGATTACGAATATGAATATGTAGTGTACGACCCAGTAGTTCAGTCGGTACATCAGGAAAGGCTTCAACAGCGAACCATCCGGCAGTCCGTATACGTAGAGGTTGAAGCTCGTCGAGAAGCTGGACCAGTAGTCGAACGCTATCTGTAGCAGCAGCAGTGTCGTCAGACCGCGCAGGCCGATGCGGCGCACCATGTAGATCCAGAGCGGCATGAACAGGTAGAACCAGAGCAGTATGACGAGGAAGTACAGCTGATATTTCGCGTTGCCGAAGAACAGCAGCACGAGGAGATGCGGCAGGTCGGGGAAGCCGACGCCGTAGAACAGGCCGTCGTGAGCCAGATAGAAGACCGACCATACGATATATGGTATGAGCACAGTCTTCGCACGGCGCACCAGGAAGCTGCGGAAATCGAACGGCCGGGCCATATCGAGATTGTAGAAGAGGCCGAACGCCGATATGAAGAAGAATATCGGGACGCTGAAGCGCGTGGCGACTTCGAACAGAGCGACGAGATTGATGTTGGCAGCAGTGTTCATGAGGTACTGCGAGCCGACATGGATGCCAATGACGCCCATCATCGATATGCCGCGGATGTATTCGATAGCGGCCAGACGCGGTTTGCGTTTGGGAGTAGACGGTACAGCAGCTGCTGCACAATCGGATGCCGAGACAACTGGCATAGGGTAGAAGACTCCTTTTTTAGCGGGTTTCAGATTCTGCTTCGTGAATGCTTACAGGTCGGAACTCAGTCGTCGATGATGAAGTCAACATGCACGTTCGCCGACATAGTCAGAGTACCCGGCTCTATGGTCGTGGCAGCATCATTGGCGGCTTTGGCCATGAGCATGGCGCTTCCGTAGCTGCGCGGCATGTTTATAGAGCTGCTTTCTGATACGGAGCTGATGCCGATGACGCGGTGTCCGAGAGCGCTGGCCAGTATATCGGCCTTGGCCCTGGCATCGGCCGCAGCGCGGCGCAGGGCATCGCGACGGACAGCGCTGGTGTCGCTCGTGCTGAACTGGAGCGAATGGACCTCGTTTGCGCCGCTCTTGAGTGCCAGGTCGATGACGCGACCGGTCAGTTTCAGGTCATGCATTTTCACGACGACGGTATTTTTTACCGTGTAGCCGCTGATTTCCTGCTGATGCTTGTCGTCCGTGCGGTAGGTCGGGGAGAAATAATAGTTTGTCGTACTGATATCCTTAGCGTCTATGCCCAGCGAACGGACCGCCTGATTGACGGCTGAGGAGAGACGGGCGTTCTCGGTCTGGGCTTTGGCAGCGTCCGAGTCATGCGTCATGACGCCAAGCGTGATCGTCGCCGTATCCGGAGTGGCCTCGGCCTCTGCCGTGCCGTCGACGCTGATGATGGGGCGCGGCTGTGCCTCCGCTGCCGAGGCCATGGCCGGGGCAAAGCCAATCATGGCCGCGCAGGCAAAGGCTGCGGCCAGATGCGACAGGCGTGCAGAATGAATGGATTTATAGAACATGATGAACCTCCTGTGTGATAGATATATATTTGATACAGGTAACATTCTACTACATAAGCAACTATGAGTGCAAGGATGAGACCGACGGAGAAGAAAAAGTAAACAAAATGGTTGACAACGACGGTTATACGTCGTATAATTTAATACGTCGCTGAAACACGCGACAATGTGGCCCGGTAGTTTAGTTGGTTAGAATGCCGCCCTGTCACGGCGGAGGTCATGGGTTCAAGTCCCATTCGGGTCGCCATTTTGCGGAA
>CACXCN010000093.1 GCA_902766095.1 uncultured Selenomonas sp.
AATAAAGTGAGACTTATTCAGAGGGAGTTTTTACTCCCTCTGAATTTAGTCGAACTTACCCAGGGCTTTAGGGGCGCTTATCTCCCATCTGAAGAGGTGGGAGTCTTAGCGCCCCTTAGCATCGGATAAGCGTGCATACGAAAAAAAGACCCCGGACGTCCTTGGAAAGGAAACGTCCGGGGTCTTGCTGTATTCGATGAAGACAGAGCTGTACGAGCAGTGAGCCTATGTTATTTCAGGCAGGCTTCGAGGATGATCTGGTTCGCCAGCACATCCATGTTTGCGGAGTTCAGCGTGGCAGCCTGAGCGAAATCACTCCAGGCCAGGTCGTATTTTCGTTCCGCTATATGAGCGAGGCCGATGGCGTTGCGGGCAGGAGCCAGCTCGGGGATGAGCTCGAGCGCGCGCTCCATGTCGCTGATGGATGCGGCGTACTTGCGGTCCTGCAGCAGCAGGAGGCCGCGGTTGAATACGGCCTGAGGCAGTTCGGGGGCCTGGGCGATTACGGCATCATAGTCACGCCGGGCGGCGCGCTTGTCGCCCCGCGCAGCGTTGGTCAGAGCCCGGTTGTATAAGGCCTCGGTGCTTTTTTCGGAGCTGAGCTGGTAAGCCGTAGTGAAATCCTGAGCGGCGTGCTCGTAGTCGGTACGCTGGTAATATACGATGCCGCGGTAGAGGAAATTCGCGGATTCATCCGGAGCATGATTGATGCGCTTGTTGGCCGCATCGAGCGAGGCGTCGGAGCCGTCAGGAGCCTGAGCCTGCTGCCAGAGGTTCAATATGTCCTCGCCGTAGTGCTTGCCGGGGACCGCCCAGACGCCGTTGAGGCCGGTCCATTGGGTGATGCGGCCATGTATGGAGGCGATGGAGCAGACATGATCATAGCGCGGGTCGACGATGGACTGGCTCGGACGCGTCAGGGAGGCGTAGGCCAGCAGATGCTGGATATGGGCCCGGACGCCGAGCTCGGGCGTGGCAAAGCTCGCGCCTGCAACATGATTGCCGGTCGCCCCGAGTCCGCAGAAATTATTCTGGCGGGGCGATACATCGCCGCCATAGCCGAAGAAACCGGTTTCCTTCAGGGCCTGGCAGAGAGCGACGTCAGGGCGAATGCCCTCACGGCCGGCCTCGGCATAGTAGTAGCTCACAATCTGCTCAATCGTGCAGTTCAGCTTCGGCTGCGGGTTGCGGCGGCGGATGAAGGCGGCCATTTGTTCCTGCGTGGCCTCGGCCGGCCCCATGATGGCGGCGTTATTGTCGACGGAGTCCAGGTAGAGAGGCGTGTTGTAGGGGGCTGGCATATGGAAATGCACAGCCTGGACTGCCTTGCGGTTCACAGGCCCCGGAGCTGTCGCAGAGAACACAGGACGGCCCGGGATGGTGCGATGGGCGGGCGGCGCGGTGGCAGAGGTCGTCCCGGCAGCTGATACCGCTGCAGTGGCAGCCGGTGCGGCGGCAGCCAGGCAATAGGAGGCAGAGCTCAGCAACGTGATAGCGGCAAGCAGGGCAGATGATTTTTTGAGCATGTTCAGATCCTTTATATTGCATGACGTCAGTCTGGGTTGTACTCGATGATGCGCAGCTCAGGATGGAGGTTCAGATCCACGAGGCCGAGATTTGGTACGCTGACCTCGGGCTCGGCGGCGAAATCGCCGGGATAGGAGGCTATCGTGCCTTTCGATCCGTCGGACAGTGTTACGCGCGATCCTAGGAACGCATCTTTTATGTGCGTCAGCACCGGTACGCAGACCTCGGGGTCGAGCGTGGTATACAGGTTGTCAGTGATGCGGGCGATGGCGGTGAACGGGGTCTCCTTCACATAGCCTTCGCGCTCTGTCGTTATGTTATCGTAGAGGTCGGCGACAGCTATGATGCGTGCGTATTTGTTTATATCGTCGCCCCGGCTGCCGAACGGGAATCCGGAGCCATCCATGCGCTCATGATGCTGCATGGCAGCCAGTTTCACGCCATCGGACAAGCCTTCGACATGCGACAGGATTTCCTGCCCGTCGACCGTGTGCTTGATATAATCCTCGTAGTCCTGTCCCTGCAGGTTGCTGATGTTCTTCTCCAGCAGCCGCTTCGTGAACCGCGTCTTGCCGATGTCGTGCAGGTAGCCGGCCAGTATCAGGTCGCGGGTGGTATCCTTGTCGCAGTGCATCCATTTCGCGATGACGCCGGCGAGTATGGAAACGCGCAGTGAGTGGTTGTATACATCGGTAGCCAGATGGTTCAGCTCATAAAGGTAATCGATGACACCGCTGGCTTTTGTCAGCGGCGTGATATGGTTGCTGACCATGTCCTGCGTTTTCTCGATCGGCAGGTTGCCGCTCGCGCGGGTCTCCTCGAATATCGACTGTGCCACGCCGAGCACGCTGTCGTAATCCTTGACGAAGGCGTTGCTGCGATTGAACACGGCGGAGGCAGTCTGGTAGTTCTGGCTCAGCTCGTATTCATCCTTTATATAGACGACCGGTATATTTAGAAATGACAGGCGAGTTATGTGCGCTTTCGTCAGAAGCGTATTCTCCGATAAGACCACAACCATGTCGTTGTTGACGATGGTACGTGCAATGATCATACCAGGTTTGAGGTCTTCTACTGATATGGCTCGCAAGATAATCCCCCTCCTTACGCAACCGGTCTCTGGCGACCGATGGCGTTTAAATCCCAATTCCTTGTACCTGAGCCTGTGCTCAGGCAGATCAGGCGGTGGAACCATGAACCGCCCCGGGCTTGATATATTTCCCCATCGTAAAAGATGCTGAACATCATTATCCACAAGTATATTTCTACCTCGATGCAGGAAATACCTGCTGAATTATGAAAAACTGAATCGGAATTCGCTTGACGTATATGATGCAGTCCGTTATAATAATAGCCATGTAATGCTTTAATGAGCTAAAGAAAAGAGGAATCAGCATGAATATGAAGAAGATGGCCCTGGCGGCTATGGCCGTACTGTGCTGCACGGCAGTCCTGCTCACCGGCTGCGGCAGCCAGAAGCAGCAGGCAGCGGGAGATGCCAGCTCGTCGTCGGGCGGCAAGAAGATCGTCGTCGGCCTTGATGATAATTTCCCGCCGATGGGATTCAAGGATGAGAATAACGAGATTACGGGCTTCGATATCGATCTGGCCAAAGAAGCCAGCAAGCGTCTGGGCCGTGAGGTCGAGTTCAAGGCGATCGACTGGTCGAGCAAGGAGGCCGAGCTCAAGAGCGGTCGCGTCGATGTGCTTTGGAACGGTCTCGATATCACGGAGGACCGCAAGAAGAACATGCTGTTCTCGGATCCCTATATGGAGAATCGCCAGATCGTGTTCGTGAAGAAGGGCACGACGGGCATAACGGATGAGCAGAGCCTCGCGGGCAAGAAGATCGGCACACAGAGTGCGAGCACGGCTGAGGACTACATGGACAAGACGGACTTCTACAAGTCGAAGGTCGCCGAGGTCAAGAAGTATTCGGATTTCGTCGCAGCTTTCATGGACCTCGAGAATGGTCGTATCGATGCGGTCGTCGGCGATGAGATCGTCGGCCGCTACTACATGTCGAAGCATCCGGATACCATCGAGGCGCTTGACATCGTCATCGGGCCGGTCAGCTCGTTTGGTATCGCGTTCGCGAAGGACAATCAGCAGCTGCGGGATGATGTGCAGAAGGTCCTCAACGATATGAAGGCTGATGGCACGGTAGCCAAGATATCCGAGAAATGGTTCGGCAAAGATATCACCATCAAGTGAGATTCACTGAACTTCATATGATTCAGGAGCGGACCGGCGTTGGCCGGCCCGCTTTTTCACGTTATAAGTCTCCCCAAATCGTCTTTAATATGATACAATAATAAGTCAGGTAGTGATTTACGGGAGGATTTCTCATGCTGCAGAAGATAAGGACAGCTTATAGTCAGCTGGCTGATTTCTTTGTTTGTCATTTCATGTCGTCGTTTCGCTCGACCGTCATGTCTATATTCGTACCGCTTATCGTAGCCTTCGTCGTGCTGACAGCGGCTGTCTCCTATCTGCTCGCCATGCGCCAGATCGAGGACAGCGCGCGGCATGAGGTGGAGAATCTCGTGTATCAGACTCGCTTGTATACCGATTCACGTTTCGAATCCATACTCGAGCAGATGACGGTGCTGGGCAATGATCCGGTGCTCATGCATGTCATGGGGCAGGAGCCGGATCAGATAACGCCGTATGATTATCTGGCCGTGCAGTCGCATGTCGATACGGTGCGGCTCTACAATAGCTCGATCATCGATACCGTCTATATCAATATGAATCATGGCAAGTTCATTTTCTCACGTGGTGATGATGAGTACCAGGATGTGAATCGTCTCTATGCTGACTATGGTCAGCTCGAGATGTCTGGCAGTAGGGATGAGCTGCATTGGAAGACGGTAAATGATGCGTATGCGTCGGATGCGAAGCAGGATAAGGCAGCAAGCGACTTCAAGGGCGGCGTCGTCGATGTCTATCAGCTCATCGGCGATGAGAACAGCAGCCAGAGCGGCATCGTCCTGTTCCGCCTGCGGCGGGAGTTCTTTACCCAGATCTTCGCCCAGTCGATATTGGGCGGGCGCGGCTATCTGACCCTCATCGGACCGAATGGCGAGCAGATCGCCGGGGCGGTGTTGCCGGATATGCAGCTCGATCAGGAGACGCTGGACAAGATATGTGGTTCTCAGGATGATGCCGGATATGTGAGTTTTACGAACTCATCGGGCAGTCGCATGATGGCGGTATACGATACGCTGGAGACGAATCACTGGCGTCTGACCGCCGTGTTCCACCGCGATGCCTTGCTCGATAAGATACAGTATATCAAATACACCACGATTGCCACGATCATCATCCTGCTGGTACTTGCAGTGTTCCTGACGAACTGGCTCGCGAAATATGTCATGCGGCCGATATCCGATCTGATCGGTCATATGGAGAGCGTGCGCCAGAGCGGCATAAAGAAGAGCGGAGAGCTGCCGGCAGACCTCGAGGCCTTGCCGGATAACCTGACCCATGGGCACGGGCTCGATGACCTGATGGAGCGGGTGCGCGAACTCATGGCTCAGGTCCGCAAAGACCAGGAGTTGCAGCGCGAGCTCGAGCTGTCCGTCGTGCAGATGCAGGTCCACCCGCATTTCCTGTACAATACACTGTTCGCTATCAAAGGCCTTTGCGATATGAAGATGGATGAGGATGCCAGCAAGATGATCCTGGCGCTGGCGAATTTCTTCCGCATCGGTCTGTCGCATGGTCAGGAGATCATATCGGTGGACAGCGAGATCGAGCATGTGCGCAACTATCTCTATATCCAGGAGATGCGCTATGGCGATGTATTCAGCTACGAGCTTGATTTCGCTCCGGATATCGGTCACTACAGTATCATAAAATTGACGCTGCAGCCGCTGGTCGAGAATGCCATATACCATGGCGTCAAGGAGAAACGCGGCAAGGGGGTCATAAGCATAAAAGGCTGGGTAGAGAATGATATGCTGCATTTCGTTGTCAAGGATGATGGCATGGGGATGTCGGAAGCCAGATTGAACGAGTTGCGCCGCGGTCTGGCTGAGTCGCGGCGAGGCAAGCAGCATGTGGGATTCGGGGTTTTCAGCGTATATGAGAGACTGCGCCTGCATTATGGGGAGCAGGCCGGGCTTGATATAAAGAGCCAGCCAGGACAGGGGACCACCGTAGAGGTCGTCCTGCCCGCGCAGCCATTGGAGGAGAGTAAGAAAAATGTATAAAGTCCTGATCGTAGACGATGACCGTATCATACGCAAAGGGTTGATGAAGACGATACCATGGACCGACAATGGATTCAAACTGGTCGGTGAAGCAGGCGATGGCGAGCAGGCCTTCGACCTTATCAAGCAGGAGCAGCCGCAGATCGTGGTCAGCGATATCCGTATGCCGTTCATGGACGGGCTCGAGCTCGCACGCTGCACACGGGAGTACGACCCGACGATCAAGTTCATATTCCTGACCGGGTACGAGGATTTTTCCTATGCCAAGGAAGCGATATCGCTGAAAGCCATCGACTACCTGCTGAAGCCGATCGATATCGACGAGCTGGTGGCCAAGGTCAAGCAGGCAGCCGCTGCCTGGGACAAGGAGCACAATCAGGAAAAGAAGCTGCAGGAGGCCAAGCCGTATTTCAAGAGCGACCTTTTCCAGCGCATCCTGCTGGGGAGCGATGAGATCGAGGAGCTCTTGACCGAGGCCGATTCTCTGGGGCTGTCGCTCCGGCACAAGTATTATGATACGTTGTTCCTGCATGTGGATGACTATGAGAATGAGAATATCCATCCCTATGAGACGCATCGCGAGATAAAGCAGGCCCTGCGCCGTGAGATCGAGAAGCTCCTGCATGCCCGGGGAGCCTGTGGTGGCTTGTTCGCTATGGAGCATGATGCTCATGCCATACTGCTGTCCGGTGATGATGCTGACGCCCTGGAACGCGAGGCTCATGAGTTCGCTGCAGAGGTCCTGCACATCAAGGATTCGATAAAGGCGACGCTGACCGTGGCCATCGGCACGGTCCAGGAGGGGCTCGATCTCGTGAAAGTCTCGTTTGCCGATGCTCAGTCAGCGATGAATTTCCGCCATGTCATGGGCAAGGATACGGTCATCACGCTCAATGATATCGATCACCTGACGCAAGAGGTGCAGCCGGACACGGAAAAGAAGGATCTGGTCGAAAAGGTGCGTCTGGGACTCGTCGATGATGCGCAGCAGCTGCTGACGAATCTCGAGGACCAGCTCTGCAATACCCGTCTGGAGCTCGGCGAGGTGCGGTTGCTGGCCGTCGATATGCTGCTGGCCCTGTTCAAGGGAGCCGAGAGCTGGGCGTCCGGCTGGTCGCGCGAGCATCAGGACAAGAAGGCGGAATACTACAGCCGCATCAACAAGATGCAGACGGTAGCTGAGATCGTGGAGCTGCTGCGCTCGCTCGTCGATTCGCTGGCCCAGTATATGAGCGCGAGCGACAGTCAGCGGGCATCGGTCGATATCGTCGATGAGATCACGAACTACATAGAGACCCATTATGCCGAGCATGGCCTGTCCCTGCAGGAGGTGGGCCAGCATGTCCATCTCAATCCGGTATACCTGTCGGTCCTGTTCAAGAAAAAGAAAAAAATCACCTTTACGGGCTTCCTGCTGCAGATCCGCATGACGAAGGCCATGGAGATGCTGCGCACGACGGATCTCAAGACGTATGAGGTGGCAGAAAAGACGGGCTACAGCAGTCCGGAGTATTTCGGTGCCTGCTTCAAGAAATATACGGGATGTTCGCCGCTCGAATTCCGGAATAGGAGTTGATGGTGATGGGGGCTCTTGAGAAAATGCGCGTAGGCAGGTGTGGCCTGCTGGCAGTACTCATACTGCTATGCGCCCTCATGGGCGGCTGCATCGGCCAGACTGCCAGCGACAAGCTGCAGCCGGAGCAGCAGAAGACAAAGATTGTTTTTTGGAATGAGAATGCAGCGGCCGACCGCACGGCCTACTATCAGGAGCTCATCGCTCAGTTCGAGCGCGAGAATCCCGATATCGATGTCGAGTATGTGGGACTGCCGAAGAAAGCGGCACGCCTGAAGATCAATACGGCAATCGCGACGAATGAGCTGCCGGATGTCTGCGGCGTGCAGTCCGCCTGGATCGCGGAGTTCTATGATAAGGGCGTATTGCTGAATCTCGATGACTACTTCGCCGACTGGGAGGGGCGTGATGATATCCTGCCGTCCGTCATCGATGGCAACCGCCGTCTGGCCGGAGATGGCGGGCTGTATCAGCTGCCGAATACGATGGGCATGGAAATCATGTGGTATCGTACCGACCTGTTCGAAAAGGCCGGCCTGCAGCCGCCGGAGACATGGGATGAATTCTTTGCTGCGGCTACGAAGCTGACGGACAAGAGCAAGAACCAGTATGGCTATACGATCCGGGGCGGCGATGGTGCCAGTATCCAGCTCCTGCGCGACCTCTTCGCCTATTCCGGCGAGACGCAGTTCTTTGACGCGCAGGGACGCTGCGTGTTGCGCGAGCCGATCTATGCGGATTTCTTGCGGCGCTATCTCGGACTATACCGTCAGGCGACAGCTACGAGCGATATAACGAATGGCTATCAGGAGATGGTAGCGGCGTTCGATAGCGGTCAGGTGGCGATGATGCAGCATAATATGGGGTCGTATGGCAGCCATAAGCGCAGTCTGCCGGCTGATGATTTCGCTCCGCTGCTGCTGCCGATGTCCCTGCGCGGCACCATCGTCCAGGAGGCCAACAATGTTGATGGCTATGGCATATTCAAGACGACGGCTCATCCGGAGGCTGCCTGGCGCTTCGTGAGCTTCCTGTGCTCGGCACAGGTGCAGAGCTGGTGGAATGAGCAGATCGGCCAGATACCGGTCAGCCGCAAGGCCCTGCAGTCGGAGTGGGTGAATACGCTGCCGCATATGCGCATGGCGCGCAATGCCCTCGAGAGTGACCGGATACGCTTTTACAGTCCACCGATGTACCTGCCTGAATACCGGCAGATACTCGATGGTGCGGATCGCTCCATCGAGCAGGTCATGATGGGCGCCGAGACGCCGGAGCAGTTCCTGGACGAGTGGTCGACGCAGTTCGAGAACGCGAGGGCGGAATATCTGAAGACTCATGGAAATGTACAATAGGGGGATAGAGATGGTCAGATTGACAGGATGGTATCAGCTGCCAGGCTCGATGCCGCAGACGGTGGATTTTGCGGAGCTGTTTCCGGCCTCGTTCATGCGGAAATATACGCGCTATCGCTCGTGGGATAAGTTCCTGTCCGGCAGCGGCTTCGCCATAGCGTCACAGGCTGATTTCGAGGCATTGCCCGAGGCTGATATGGATGCCTATGTGCGTCGTGCGACGAAGTTCGGCTCCTGGAAAGAGATGCTCGATACGGCGACGGATAAATACGCCGCCCGGCAGCTGGCGCGGAATGAGGAAAAGCCGCAGGCCTGAAGGATTCCTGTGCAGGTGAGAGGACATGATGTTATGACCAATATAGAGATAGTTGATCTTTTGACCGAGAAGATGATGGAGTTTGACAAGGGCGATGCGCGGCGCATCCAGCATTTTTTGAAAGTCCATCGCTTTGCCCAGCTCATCGGTCGGCGGGAAAAGCTGGAGGAACATACGCAGCTCCTGCTCGAATGCGCGGCCGTCGTCCATGATGTGGGCATCCATCCGGCTGAGGCCGAGTATGGCTACAACAATGGCAAGCTGCAGGAAAAGTTCGGCCCGGAGTATGCCCGGCCGCTGCTCGAGGCCGTGGGGCTGCCGGAGGCGGATATCGAACGCATCTGCTACCTCGTCGGTCATCACCATACCTATAGCGGCATCGATGGTGCTGATTATCAGATACTCGTCGAGGCCGATTTCCTCGTGAATTTGTTCGAGGACGAGGCTTCGGAGAAAGCCATCGCGGCTGCCGGGCAGAAGATATTCCGCACATCGACCGGCAAGGCGCTGCTGGAGCAGCTGTATGATGTGCCATGACAGCGTGGGTGAGCAGGGATTATGACTTGGATATTGTTTGACTGGGCCGGGACGGTGGCATTCGCTATATCGGGAGCGATGGTCGGGCTGTCGCGGCGCATGGATATATTCGGCATCGTCGTGCTGGCCCTGCTGACAGCTGTCGGCGGTGGCATGGTGCGCGATGTGCTGGCCGGCATCACGCCGCCGGTGGCACTCGTGAAGCCGGAGGATCTGCTGCTGTCGGTAGTGACGGCGCTCTTGGTCTCGCTGGGCTATGAGCTCGTGCGGTTCACCGGGGAGCGGCGTCGCTGGTTCAATACCCTCTACAATGTGTCGGATACGGTCGGACTGGCCTCGTTCACGGTCACCGGAGCCATGGTCGGCCTTTCTCAGGGTCTTGGCTCGCCCTATGTGTTCCCGACGATGCTCGGCGTCATCACGGCCGTGGGCGGCGGCATCATGCGCGACCTCATGGCGCAGCGCGTGCCAGTCGTGCTGCATATGGATGTCTATGCGGTGGCCTCGCTGGCCGGGGCCGTCGTCATGTGCTACGGCTGGCCGCGCTGGGGTTCGGAGACCGCCAGCTGGGTATGCTTCGCTATCGTCATCGCGCTGCGTGGCTTGGCGCTGCATTTTGGTTGGCAGCTTTATCATCCGCGGCCCGGCTACCGGTTCCATCATCATAAGATCAGGGGTTGGCACAGGAAATAAGATTTTCGGGCATTTTTTCAAATTAGGGGTTGACAAAAGCAGCCGAAATGAGTAGAATATATTTTGTCAGTCACCGAGAGACAGCTCGTCGGTGAGATAAAAAGCGGAAATAGCTCAGTGGTAGAGCACCACCTTGCCAAGGTGGGGGTCGCGAGTCCGAATCTCGTTTTCCGCTCCA
>CACXCN010000094.1 GCA_902766095.1 uncultured Selenomonas sp.
ACGGGCACGGCCCGTGCTATTTTTGTAGCCATAAATATTGATTTTTCAAGGCTCACAGGCGCTTACGCACCTGCGAAGTTTGAGTCATTTATTATAATAGATAGGTCAATATTGTATTGACCATTTTAATTAATGCAAGAACAGAATGACTAGGAACCAATAAAAAAGGCCGGACAAAAAAGTCCGGCCGTGAACGAGCATCTCCTGCCATGTACACGAATGATTATATTTAGTTATTCAATAGTCATACCTGGTACGAATGTATCATCAGAATTTATACGTGTAGTTCAGCATATAGCTGGCCGGAGCGCCGTAGTAGCGGGAGGCCGAGTGGGATATGATATCGTGGCGATCAAGTACGTTACGTATGGTCAACGCGATCTCCTGCTGCGCATCGGGGCGGTATATCGTGTTCCAGGTAGTCAGCAGATACGGCTTGACATTGTACGAGCGCGCCTGCGATGGTGTCTGCACCCGGTAGCTGAGGTAGCTGCCGTTCAGTGTGCTGGTCCACTTCCCAGCCGCATACGTAGCCCCGCCAGTCATCTGCAGACGTCCGTATTTATGATCCCAATATCCTTTTTCTGAAGACTTCACTTTGGGATCCTGCCAGGTAACGCCCCAGTGATACGTCATATTGCCGGCAGCCTTGATCTTGCCGCTGAGCTCGAGACCCGTGTTGCGGAAATCCTCGTTCGAATAGGTATAATCCGACTTGCCGGTATTCCATGAGGCCGAGATGTTGTCATCGATATCCATATGGAATACGGCCACCCGCCATTCGTGTGCACCATGATTCTGCTTCCAGCCCAGCTCGTAGTTGACGCCTTTCTGCGGTTTGAGGTTCTCAGCTGGATTAGCCTGAGCCGAGGCACCATATATTTCTCCGAAAGTCGGCATGATGAACGACTGCGCGATATTCACATACCAGTTGTTCTCTTTGTCCATTTTATGCAGCCACTGACCCGAGGCGCTGAAATTATTGTAGTTCTCATCATCGTCCGCCCCGCTAGTCCATGTCTCACGCACGCCGAGGATCCCTGTATCCTTGGCATTGAATTCATGCGTGAGCTGAGCAAAAGCCGCCCAGTTGTTGCGAGCATAGGAAGCGGCATTCTTAGCCGATGTGCTAGGCGCGGCCAAGCGGTCGAATATCTCACGCTGATAATCAAAGCCAGCGATGACGTTGGTCGTCGTTGCAAGATTCCATTTGCGCTGCAGATCGAGACCATACGTTATATTCTTTTCCCGCGTGTTATATATGCTGTTCGTAGCCTTCATCGCGGTGGAATAATTCGTCGGTCCCTTCGATTCCACGGTACCGCTATTGAAATATACACCGCCCTTGTAGCGACCATCGTCATAATTCAGCTGCGTGATATGACGCTGCTTCTTGTAATTGCGTTCATTATACAGCGCACCGACAGCTGCGGCATTCTTAGAGCTGGTCACCCAGCGGTCATAGGTATCGCGCGTATCGAGATAGTTGTAGAGGAAGTTCAACCGGTCATTGATCTGATAAGTCAGGCCGACCGCCCGCTTCTCTACGTCCCTGGCATTCGTCTTCGTCGTGCCGGTGACCTGGCCGCGGCTCGTCACCTCACTATCGCTGACATGTACGCTGTGCTTCCACTGATTAAAATCATAGGAGATCGCCAGCCGGTCATCGCCGACATTGCCCGCATAGTGATGCTGGCCAGAGTTGCCGATGCCGGCCGTGACCGTATTGGCGGCGCCCTTTTTCGTGATGATGTTCACGACGCCAGCCATCGCCTCGCTGCCATAGAGCACCGAGCCGCTGCCGCGGACGACCTCGATGCGGGCGATGCTGGAGGCCGGTATCGACGACAGATCATACTTGCCGCGCCAGGATATCGGCTGGCCGTTCAGCAGGATCAGGGTGCCGTTGTCGATGCCGCGGATGACGACATCGTTCGACATCGTCCCCATGGCCGCGCCGTTCTGACCGAAGGCAGCATAGGCCACGCTATCGGCCTGAGCCAGTGCCTCGCCAGCATTCTGGGCTCCGCTCCTCTCGATGTCTTTGGCCGTGAGCACCGTAGTGGCCGCCGGCGTATCGACATCGCGCTGCCGCGTGCGGTTCGCCGTGACGACTACCTCGCCCAGATCCTGAGCCGCCTCCTGATTCTCAGCCGCTGCTGCCGATGGAGCCATGTACAGTCCACCCGCCGCCAACAGTGACATCGTGATTCCTAATCTTATTCCCTTATTCATGATCATGCTCCTTTTCTCGAAATAATCTTCAACATCAATTCAACCGGAAGGAATATGTGATCGTGAAGCGTCCGCGCTGGCCATAGGTCTGGAAGCGGCAATTGTAGGCGGCCTGGATGGCTGCCCGGTCCATCGCCCGATAGCCCGATGAACGGATGACGGATACGCTGTTCACGGAATTATCTCTGCCTATCTCCATCAACAAAGTGACAGAGCCCTCGGCTTCTTCATCGATGAGGCTCGGCGGATACTGGGCGGGTGCGCGGTAGATGCATACCGCCGCTACGACCTCATTGCTATTGCCAGTGCCGGCACCGCTGCCAGCACCACTGCCCGTACCAGCATCACCGGAGCCCTGACCAGCCCCGCCCGTGCCGGTACCAGCTGAGCCCTTGTCTCCCGGGCCAGCTGAACTCCTGCCATCTCCGGCACCGACAGGACCAGACGCAGCGTCTTTACCTCTGCCCTCTGTCTCTGACTGTTGATGCTGCTCACGGTATTCTTCCTGTCGTGCCGGCGTCCTGGTATAGTCCTCCCTGATCTCGGGCAGATGAGCGGTCTCCTCTGGCGAAGGCAGCGCTATGGCCGAACTGGCCCCGGTTCCTGCAGGACCACCGGCCGCAGGTGCCTCTCCGGATGCAGCGGGACCTGCGGCGCCGCCTGCTAAATCATCCAGCATGACTACGTCTACCGGCTCATCTTCATCCTTTTCCGCCGTGCTCAGGAAGGCGAACACTCCTGTAACCGCCAGCACGCAGAACAGTACGGCATGGATGAGCAGCGATACGCCCCATGCCGTCAGTTTTTCCCGGCGTACCGCTTCCGACGCCCAGCCATGAAATCTCCCCATAGCCTCAGCTCCCCTGGGCGGCGAGGCCGATATGAGTGATCCCGCGGCTCTTGAAGCGGTCCAGCAGTCCGACGACCATGCCGTAGTCCAGTCCCTGGTCGGCACGCACGACGACCGAGAAGCGGCTGTCCTTCGCTGCTTCTGCCGCAGCCTGCTCAACCAGCCTTTCCTCATCGACAGGCTGATCCTCGAGGAATACCTGCCCATCGCGGCGCATCGTCACGACATATGTCACCGCCAGACGTGTCTCGGCACTCTGAGCCTGCGGCATATCGACATCGACAGTCTTCACATTCACCATATAGAGGGTAGACATCATGAAGAACACCAGCAGGAAGAACATGATATCGATCATCGGTATGATCATGATCTCCGGTTTGCCGATGGAATGACGGTCTCTGAGTCTCATGCCGCATCACCCGCCCCGCTGCCAGATGCCTGCATGAGTGGTTCTATATGCGTCTCGACGAGCGAGAAGCATTGCTCCATATCCGTCACGACAGCCTCCAGCCGCTGAGCGAAATAAGCATGCACGGCCAGAGCCACTATGGCGACGCAGAGTCCGGTCGCCGTAGCGATCAGGGCCTCGCCCACACCGCCTGTGATACCAGCCGCCTGCCCCGACTGCACGTTGAACACGCTGAACGCGCTGATCATGCCGCTGATCGTACCGAGCAGGCCGAGCAAGGGAGCCATCGTGACGATGACGCTCAATGAATAAAGATGATGGCGCAGATGAGAAAGCTCGACCCCGGACTGAACCTCGAGATACGAGGAGGCGGCTGCACGCGGAGCAAGGCCATCATCACGGCCAGCCTCGCTACCGGCCGCCCCGGCCTGCGCCACACCGGCCACGATGAGCTGCGGCAGCACGCCAGATGACTGCACAGCCAGCGACATGGCCCGGCCATAGTCATGCGCAGCAAAGCAGGCGGCGAACTCCCGGGCGAAGCCGCGGCCGGCATCAGCGCGACGATAATAGCGCGTACGCTCGACGGCGATAGCCACCACGAACAGCGACAGCAGCAGCAGTACATACATGACCAGGCCGCCTTTTTGCAGGAATTCTATACCTGCTACCAGATTTGTCAAAATATATTCCTCCCTCAGAACATTCCCCGCCGCTGAGCCCGACGCAGCAGCCAGAGGAAATACGGTGTACCGACGAATGCCGTCATGATGCCGACGCGTATCTCCTGTCCCGGCACGATGACGCGCCCCACCGCGTCACAAAGCACGACGAAGGCTGCCCCCGCCAACAGGCTGACTGGCAGCAAGCGGCGGTGGTCCGGTCCCACGACAAAGCGCATGGCATGCGGCACCACGAGACCGACGAAGCCGATATTGCCGCTGATGCATACCCCCGTCGCCGTCGTCAGGGTCGCCAGCCCCAGCAGCACCAGCCGATAGCGCTCTGCCGGCATGCCGACCGAGCGTGCCTGTACATCGCCAAGCGAAAGTACATTCAGCTGCCGGGCCATGAGCAGCATACCTGTCACCCCCACGAGCATCGGGCCGATTCCCAATGAAACATGATCCCAGGTACGATAATCGAGGCCTCCGATCGTCCAGAAAAGGTACTGCTGCAATTTATGCTCCTCGAGGACCGTCAGGACAGCCGCCGTCAAGGCCGATAAAAATATACCGACGACCAGTCCGGCCAGCAGCAGGGGCAGCACTGACACGCGACCATGCTGACGCGAGAGGAACACCGCCAGGCTGACGGCCAGCAGGGCCCCGATCAGGGCGCATATCGGCAGGGCCAGTATGTTGGCTGCCGTAAGGCCGCAGGCGATAGCGATGATGGCCCCCACCGAAGCTCCGCTGGATACGCCTATGATGGAGGGGTCAGCCAGCGGATTCATGAATATGCCCTGCAGCACTGCTCCGGATATCGCCAGCCCGGCACCTACCATGAGACCTACGATGGTCCGCGGCAGCCGGATGTACTCGATGACCGCCCGCTGGTCAGCCGGCACGGCGCCCGGCTCATAGTCCGCCAAGCCTATATCCTCAAGCACCGTCCGCAACACATTGTCGGCAGGGATATCCATCTGCCCCCACAGCAGCGATACGGCAGCAGCCGCCAGTACGAGCAACAGGAGCGCAGCCATCGTCATTATGAAATGTCTATCCACGCTCCGCTTCCTCCTCCATATCTTGTCCGCTCATCATCACGCAATACCGCCTCCAGCAGAGCCTGATGGGCCCTGCTCCCCGCTACATCCCGGTCGGGCTCCGGCGTATAGATATCGCGATGTCCGTTGACAGGATTGACCGTCACACAGAGCGGCACTCCGTAGGCGGCTGTGAGCAGGGGCTCTGTCAGCACCTCCGACGGCGTTCCGTCCGCCATGATACGGCCGCGGGCTACGAGCAGCAGGCGGGTACAGAACCTGGCTGCCAGCGGCAGATCGTGTACGACGACGAGCAGCGTGCGGCCGACCCGGGCCAGCTCGGCTGTCAGGCGAAAAATCTGCTCCTGATAGACGATATCGAGGCCGGTCATTGGCTCATCGAGCAACAGCAGCCGCGTCTGCTGTGCGAGCGCCCTGGCCAGCAATACCCGTTGGCACTGCCCGCCTGACATCTCCCGCAGCGGCACATCGGCCATATCCTCTACCCCCGTATAGCGCATGCAGGCCCGTGCGAGCGCTATATCCGCGGCCGACTCCTGCTGCCACCATTTCAGATAGGGATAGCGTCCCGTCAGCACGATCTCGAGGGCTGTAAAGGAAAAAGATATATCCGCTGTCTGCGGCAGATAGGCCGCCTGTCTGGCAAACAGCTGCGGCTTTATATGAGTCAGACGCTGCCCTGCGAGCCCGACGGCACCGCCCTGCAAAGGCAGCAATCCGCAGATACTCTTGAGAAGCGTCGATTTCCCGGCACCATTCGGGCCGATGATGCCGACGACTTCCCCGGGATAAAAATCCGCCCGCACCCGCCCGAGCACCTTATGGCTGCCATAGCCGACCTGGAGATCATAAAGCGACAATGCTGGCTTCCGTTCTTCGTCCATAATCCTCCTAGATATCAGAAACTATACTGCATGCCCACGATGAAGCAGCGCCCTTCTCCCGGATAGTACCGGCTCTTGTAAACAGGATAATGCTGATTGGTCAGATTCAGGGCTTTGGCATAAATAGTAAGCGCATCGACCGGAGTATAGCTGACATTGAGATCCCAGCGCATATAACGGCTATCAGCATAGACGCTATCATCCAGTCCGGTTCCAGCTACACCGAGCAGATTGGCCTTCCAGGCACTTTCCTGATAGTGAACACCCAGACGGTAGCCATTCGGCTGGCGATTCGTGTTATCCAGATGTTCCCCCTGGCCATCCCCCTTATTTATCTCCGTGTGCGTATAAGAATAGCCCGCATCGAAGCGCCAGGACGGTGAGGCTTTATAGTTTAATTTCAGCTCGAGGCCCCGTTTATCTTCGAGGTTCATATTTTCAGCATACCAGGAAGAATTTACTTCATTCCAACGGATTGCGTCATGCAGGCGGCTTTTGAACAGGCTCAGCCCGATATCCGTGCGTGCATCAAAGCTGTGGTTCATCCCGATAGTAGCTGTCCAGCCCGTCTCCGGATCAAGCGCCCTGCTGCCAAACATGCCCATACCAGGGCCCCAGTTCTGAGTATAATACATGTCATCGGCCGTTGGGGCCTTGAATACGCGTCCCCAGTTCGCATAAAACTGCGTCGCCTTATCTGCCCGATAGTTAATGGCCGCCTTCGGTGACCAGTGCGTACCGAACTCACTATGATGGTCCATACGTACACCTGGGACGAAGTTCCATTTGGAAGCAAACTGCCAGGTGTCCTGCAAATAAAGAGCCTCCGTAGTAATCTTCTTGCCATCATAGCCGTTAGCCGTATTCGTAGACTTACTCTGATGCCATTCCGCCCCGGCTACGATAGTATTGGCCGGATCCAGCTGCCAGCCATTCTGATAGTCAATCCCCTGCAGACGCGTCTTGAACCGGCTGCCGAATTTCTCCGTCTTATAATTATTAAAATATGATATCCGCCCCGGTGCAGCAGTACCTTCCTTGAAGGAATACGTCAGGCTTTCATTGTTATAGATTGCCTCCATACGCGGATTATACGGATCAGCCGCCGATGTACTCCCATAGCATTTATATTGGTCAGCTTCTACTTTCTTGTGCTGCACAGCCAAGCGCAGCATATCACGCTCGCCTATTTTCTGATTCAGGTTCACCGCCAAAGCATCATTGTCATGGTCACTGTGGGCCATACGGTAGCTGTCGCCGTTGTATTTGTATTTGAAATATCCTCTGCGATCTATTTTTCCGCCAACGAACCAGTTCAAGCCATCGGCGTTACCCTGCGTCGTGAGTTCATACGCATGAGTTTTCCAAGCCCCCGTACTCAGATCAACAGTCGTCTTATTCTCATACTGCTTTTTCGTAATGATATTGATGACACCACCAACCGCATCACTGCCATACAGAGCAGAGGCGCCACCCTTTATCACTTCTATACGTGCTATATTCTTCAGTGAAGGCAGCATCTGCAGGTTAGCACTATATCGTCCTGTCGATTCGCCCTGATCATTATTCATGCGCACACCGTCTATGAGTACGACTACACGCTGGTCACCATTCACTGTCACCAGATCGGTGCCGCCCAGCTTGGTCACACTTACTCCGTTTACATGCTCTACAGCTTCCGTCAGTGTATCGTAATGATTGTCGGCAATCTCCTTAGCCGTTATCACCGCTACATTTTCCGGCGTATCCATGCGCTGGGTAGGGCGTTTCTCGGCTGTCACCACGACTTCGCCAAGGTCTTGGGGCGTTTCCTCTGCCTCCGCTGCCGCTGCTATCTGAGGCAGCACCACGGTCAGGCAACCTGCTGTCAGTCCCATTAACAATCCTTTGGTCAGCTTTTTTCCTGCATACAGCATTTCTATTCCCCCTGAAAAAAATAAATATATATTATTCACCCGCCGGTACTGCGGTGAGGTGGCGGTCGGTCGGCTGGGCGAACTCATCGCCGTATACGCGATAGGCGATCTCCTGCACGCCGAACACGAAGTCCTGCGAACAGTTATATATATAGCCCTCGAATGGTTCAGCGATACGTTTCTCGCGGATCGCCTTCATACTGTGAAGCGATGGGTCGTCGAGATATTTGGCCCGGAATTTCTCTATGTCGTACTGACCATGATTATTGTAGGTCGGCAGGAACAGTACATCAGGGTCGATCTGTACCAGCTGCTCTTTCGTCATGGCCTGGCCGCTCTGGATACCGGCCGCCGCCATGCCATTCGTGACACCAGCCAGCTGACAGGCCTCATCAAATGAGCAACCTGCTCCGCCGTATGTACTCATGAGCGAGATGAGCACGACAGACTGCCGTTGATCTGGTGGGATACGCCGTACACGCTCGTCGACCCAGGCCAGCTCCTCATCCATCTGTTGCAGCAGATCCCGGCCGCGCTCCGGTTCCCCGACCGCGTCCGCGATAAGCGTCACCGTATCCTTGATCTGCTCCAGATTCTTCGCCCCGTAGCAGACGACCACCTTCAGCCCCAGCTCGCGCAGCTGCTGCGCGCGTGATACATCTCCCCAATCCGGCATGATGACCAGATCCGGTTGCAGGGCTGCTATCTCCTCGACGGAAGGGTTCTTTATGCGTTGCGGCACCTGCTGCGCCAGCTCAGTAATATTCGAGCTCACTGGATCATCGAGCAAGGCATTCACCGCTACGAGATGATCGGGCGGCACCAGTCCCAGCACGACCTCGTCTGTGCTCATCGACAACGTCAGTATGCGTTGCGGCTTCTCCGGCAGTTCTACCCTCGTGCCCTGGATATCTGTAACCGCATAAGAACGATTTCCCGCTGACGAGGCTCCTGTCGCAGGAGCAGAAGATTTCAAACCGCAGCCCGCCAGCATACATACGATTATGAACATGAGCGCCCCTGCCCATAATCCCTTTAATTTCTTCATCGAGCCATCATCCTTTGTGATCCTGATAGTTTTCTGCATAACTCCCTGCCAAAAAAGCAAAAATAAAAGCCCTTCCGCTATGCGAAAAGGCTCTTAGCAACCGAAATGGTTGCAATACGCTTACAAAATCCCCTGCCTATCGCTCGTAGGTATAGCGCCGCCATGGCGCAACGGTGATTATAAGGCAGGCAGTTCTCCTGACTCGGTTCATCGCTGCTCTGCGCCTTCCCAGGCTCACGCCCAGTGACATAAATGCAGAGCCGCTCCCCTCACAGTGGCGGGACCGTGCTGGCTTATCCAGCTTCTCTTTTCAGCAGTACCATGGCAGTACTGTCACCTGTCTAATCATAATATATTTTTGTATTTTTCTATCACACTATATTATACGCATATCGTTCTTTTTATGCAAGGTCTCAGTCTTTTATTAAGTACCCCGATTGTAAATTTATCTATTTTCGACCTATAGGTAGTATAGACTTCCCTGCCATGATATACTATTTTATGCCACGGCCCGACCAGCCAACTCTTTGCAACTGCGCAACGCAAAAGCCCCCTACGGTAACCAGCCGTAGGGGGTTATTTTGCTTCCGGAGTTCCAAATGTCCGTCTTGTCTTTCTAGATATATATTATCACAATAGCCTGCTTGCCGCAAGACTTCTTTACTATCAGATATGTGTCAAACTTTGTGCGAGAGCTGCCTGCTGGCGATCTCACCGACCCAGTTTCAAGACCAGTTTCTGATCATTGGCTGACTCCACATCGATGTGGAGCTGGGATTTTCCTTTCAGGTACTGGGCCAGGATGGTCGGTTTCACCGTGGCGTTGACTGCCAAGGTTGCTTTCTGGCCATTCTGCTCGCGCAGATATACGTCCTTGACCGAGGCCAGGTCGCGCATATCATCGATGAGGTTCAGCACCAGCATGGGATCCTGAGACTCGACCTCTACGTCGATGGCGCTCACGAGCTGCTTCGGGAGCTCGACCGGCGTTTCCTTGTGCGTTATGGCCTCATTGACCTTGGCGGCTGCCTGCGCTGCGGCTGCCTGCATGGCCTGACGTCCGGCCCGGCCGGCCTCGACGTCGCTGCCATCACCCTTGACGTCGCAGCTGCCGACTACCTTGCCTGTCGAGGTCTGCAGCACCTTGAGATCCAGATCCGTCGTCGCTTTCGCTGTCTTGGCTGCCGTATTCACTGCCGACTGGCTATGCCCCAGCAGCACATACTCGAGTCCGTTCAGATTGCCCAGACTGCTGAGCTGGCTCTTGCCGCCATAGACATCGTTCAGCTGCTTCACCGTCGCCTTGTCCAGACCGGCATCAGAGAAATGCGAGAAGCCGATGCGCAGCAGGCGCTCCTTGAGCATCGACTCGGCCTGCAAGTCGCGCGTCACCTGTCCCTTGGCATCCTGCTGCAGGACGACGACTGCCATATGCGGTTCCTTCTGGACGTGCATGGCATTCAGGCGGCTGAGCAGCGGCGAGTTCTCAGTGGTATCGACATCCACCCGGGCCTTTATATATATGGTGTTGTCCATCGTAGCCTGATTCAGGACCTCGACGCTCCTGACGTAGGTCTTGCTATTCTTATAGATATCCGTGAGCTGCTCCTTCGAGATCTGCTGTACCGTCCCCTTATCGACGAGTTCCGACATGACGGTCTCCAGCGCCTGCTGCTGCGCTATGTTCACAGCATCGGCATAGTCAGCACCGACCGCATCGACATCGAGTGTCTGAGCCGCGACCGGCTGCACCATCAGGCCCAGCCCCAGAGCCAGTCCCAGCAATATCTTTTTCCTATTCATATGATGATTTCCTCCCCCGTATACAATTTCTATAGATAGGTATCATTATAGCGTACTCTGTCCGCTTGCGACAAGCCACAATGTCCTTATTTACTTAATTTTATGCTGCTCTGCCCGCTTCCTCATTGGAAATGATAGCATCAAATTTTTTCGCAATTATTTAATCATATTCTCGCAAGCATCGATATAATAAGTAAGGGATTTTTATTTTCACGGAGGAAACATCATGTTTGAAGGAATTGGCAAAATCGGACAGTATGTCCAGCAGCAGAACCTGAAATACGCGGCCAAGTACAAACTGCGTACCGGACGCCGTCTGTCAGACGACCTGAAAGGCGCCGGCGCATCGTTCGACTACAATACGACGCGCACGAAACGCACGAAACAGAAAACCATGTCTGACGACACAAAGATATCCATCATAAAGAACAAATTGCGGCGCGGCCAGGATCTCTCGGCCTCGGAAATGAAATATCTGAAGGAAAACGACGAGGACCTCTACGACAAGGCGAAGAAAACTCAGGCCGTACGCGCCGAGCTCCAGCAGGCTCTGAAACACGCGAAAACGAAACAGGAAGCCCAGCGAGCCGTGATGAGCGCCCAGATAAAGGTAGCAGCCGCCGCCATCCAGGAGGCCAAGAGTGGCGGTGCCAATATCGGCAATGCCATGAACGGCAGCGCGGCCGCCTCATTCAGCAGCGATACTTCAGCTGCCATCGGCAGCACCGATGCTTCTGCCGCTATGAGCGGCAATGCGGCCCCCGGAGTGACCGATGCAGCAGCAGCGCCTCTATCCGCCGCTGCTGCCACGGGCAGCACGGACGGCGCAGCCGCAGCCAGCTCTCAATCAGCCACAGCCGCCCCGACAGCTACATCCTCACTACCAGCAGCTGATGTAGATCCGACGGCGTCATCCTCCGCCGCGGCAGAGGCTCCGGCCGACGCTGCTGACAAGCAGACTGCATCGAGCAACCAGGCGGCAACGGATGCCCCAGCCTCCTCTGCCGACAAATCAACCGATGATTCATTGTTCGACAATGTCCATTTCTACGAACTGCAGGCCATCATGGATGAATGGAAAAAATTCGTCCACTCCAAAGACTACGAGGAGCTGCCGATGGACCGCCTGACAGACGATGAAACAAAAGTCTCCGGCAAGTCCCCCTACCGCCCGAAACGACCAGTAGATGACGCCATCATCGCCAGCTATCTGACCGCTCACAACCAGCTGCCCGCCGACATGAGCACCACCGGCAGCTATGTAGACATCGACAGCGAGTGAATGGCAGACCTACGCGCGGACCCTATCAATACACAAAGATAAATCCTCCGGCAACAATCAAGATGGGATCGTTGCCGGAGGATTTTCTTCGAACTCTTTTTCTCAATGTACTACAGGGAAAACAGCAAAATCACTGCTGGCAAGGAATCCCATTGGCGCCCTATACGTATATCTCTGCATTTTCCGATCAAACCGACATCGCATTGTTGATTTGATCGGAAAATACTGGTAGAATCGAAGTGCGAGCAAACATGCATCGCGATGCTGTTTTAATCGAAAGAAGGCGCCACCATGTATATACATCGCACGATAGAAAGCACCATCAACAAACTCGGTGCTTCATTCCCTTGCATCGTTCTCTACGGTGCCAGACAGGTCGGGAAATCTACCACCATCCAACATGTATTCGGCAAAGAATACACACAGGTCACACTCGACGACCTCGATGATCGCAATCTCGCACTGGAAAATCCCAGACTTTTCCTCGAGACATACGGCTGGCCGCTCATTATCGACGAGATACAAAAAGCCCCGCTCCTGCTCGATGAAATAAAGAAACGAATCGATGCCGAGCGGCTGCACTGGCTGGATAGCGGTGAGCCGCGTCAGCTCATGTACATCCTGACTGGCTCAAACCGCTTCGAACTGCAGCAAGGCATCGCCGACTCTCTGGCCGGCCGTTGCGGAGTTCTCGAAATGACTTCCTTCTCGCAGGCCGAGCAGCTCGAGCAGTCCGGTCACCCTTTCCGCCCGGACATCGCCTACTTGCGCGATCTCGAGCGCGAAGTCAACGTGCCATATAAATCGCGCCGTGACATATTTGCTGCCATATTTCGTGGCGGCATGCCCGATATCTGTACCGGTGTGGCTGAGCCTGACGTATACTTCAAATCCTACGTCAGCACCTACATCGAGAAGGACGTACGCAAACTCGTTGCCGCCGACAAGGAGCTGGCCTTCCGCAACTTCATCTCCCTGCTGGCCCTGCGCACAGCACAGGAGCTCCACCCGGGAGAGCTCGCCAATGCTGTCGGCATCGATGTCCGCACCTGCAAGAAATGGCTCTCCATCCTCGAGACCTCCGGTATCATCTTCCTGCTTCAGCCCTACATGGCTATGCGATCCAAGCGCATCATCAAAGCACCGAAAGTCTACTTCCTCGACACCGGTCTCTGCGCCCATCTCTGCAAATGGCCGAACGCAGAAATGCTCGAGAACTGTGCCATGAGCGGTGCCTTCTTCGAGAACTTCGTCGTCAGCGAACTATGGAAAAACGCCTGTACCTACGATCTCGACCCCAAAACATTCCTCTACTACTACCGGGATATCGACCAAAAAGAAGTCGACATCATCTACGCCGCCCCTGACGGCCTGACCCCCATAGAAATAAAGAAAGGCCTGGCACCGAACAAGCCGACTAAGAACTTCTCCGTACTAGAGAAATTCCAGCAGCCCATAAAGCCCGGCCTCGTCATAGATACCTGCGAAAAAATCCGACCAATCAACGAGATGGTCTGGACATACCCAGCCTTCCGGCTGGGGCTGTAAGGAACAACATAAACGCCTAACAACTCACCATACAGAAAAAGCCCAGCATTCATACAATTTCCCGAGTTGGCCACGCAAGAACAGCTGCAAGACGCCCAGCCTACATTCGGGTGTGTTTTCAGATGGGAAAGAACTGATAAGATTATGCCAAAAGAGCTATGAAAATGTTTTGCCATTTTCATGGCTCTTTTTTTTCGCCATTAGAGGAATTTTACTTTTTATAGAGAACTTATCAAAGAGTGTTAACAAGTGAGTCCTATTTTAAGCGAGGAAAAAACTTATGCATTGCCCAATTATTGAAGTGGAATCAGCTAGCTCTACTGTTGCGAAAAGGGCATCTATGGATGCGAATGATATTTTTGCTGCCATGAATGGCTATGCAGACTATGTAGATAGAGCTGATGGTAAATGGTCCCTGATGGAGTTGTATGATACCCTGATGGATGAACAGCTGAAAGACGTAATCAGTCCGATTGACAAGACTAGAGGGCTTTTTCGTGTAGGGACTGCTGACAGATTGTGGCAGTGGAAAAGAGAGAAGCTAACGAAAAAATTGGGAGATGCTGCACACGATGCAGCCGATATCTGCACACTCATAGAACCTCGAGGTGGCATATATATCTGTATGACTGGCCAGGTGCAGTCGCTAGAGAACTGGTTGCTGACAACTGATTCAGGTATATACCGCATGGTACAGGTATTTGATTATCATTGTTGACAATTCGTTTGGAAAGGATGATAAGGATACCTACAATATAAAATATCACGGCCGAGAATGCCGGATGCTCGGCAAACATTCAGGCCGAGACCAGAGTTCCTTGATGAATATATGCCTTGGAGTAAAGCAATACAGGATAACTGCTGAACATGGAATTGTGAGTATCAGGAGTAAAAACGCCCTCTGAATAAGTCTCACTTTATCTTTTTATCCTATATTTCCCTCCGCCTAAAAATTCCAGATAACCTTTATCACGCAAGACTTGCAACTGTTGACGGATTTTAGGTTGAACATTATGATTATCTTGATGCCTTTTCTGCAAATAGTCGGTATAACCATATACATCTTGGAGAGAAAAGTCCTCTTTCTCCAATTTCTCTACGCAGTAAAGTACATCCATCAACCAGCCGCGGGCATTTATTTTCGTAGTAGCCAGAGTTGCCGTAGCAGCAACTTTTTCACATACAATTTGAGGGTCTATAACATCCCCTCGCTTGATAATCGGTATTTTCCCTTTAGAAGGGATGCTTTTCCACGCAATATTGCAACCAGTCCATCCGGCACGCTTAGCATTAGGTCCCAGTGGCAATCGTTTAATAATTATTTCCGGAGTAAAAAAGTATTTGGGAATAATCCAAAGATTTTCTACCATATATTCAGGTCGCTTGTACTCCATGACAAACAAATGCGGATTGTTATCATCTACCAGCCTTGCCATCATGGTATTATAAGATCCATCTGCAATCACACCGCCAAAGGGACCGCTATGGCTTTTCAGTTCAAAAATATTATGGCATTTAGGACATAATAAATCTGCGACTGGTTTGTTATTTTTTAAAGATTGTAAGTGAGGTGCTCCGCATATTACGCAGTACATATTGCTAGCAGCCCATGCTTCTGTCATAACTCGCGCCTGTTGCTGTGGACTATGGTATGATTCGCCCAACGTGACATCAAAATGTATATCCATGTTGTTACCTCTTTTTTTACTCACTTGAGCTTCAAGCTGGAATCTTCTATAGCTTCATCCCTGTCCCATTTTGCCGATACCATATCTAAAACCTCGCTTTCGTTTTCAGCGAAATAATCTGCCATAAAATCATTTGTATTTTGTCAAGCATAAATCCCCGAAATCATCATCAAGTAGGAATATAGCACATCCTATTAGATAGCGAAAAAGCTGTAAGCCTTTGTGAAATAAGGGTTTACAGCTTTTCACTTTACGGAACACCTCTTCCGCCTCGCTATGCTCGGCACCTTCCCCTGAGGGGAAGGCTTCATATTTATCATCGGCAAAGCCACTAGACAGATGAAGTTGCAAGTTACTACGCCGACTCAGACACATACGTATCCTCCGCTCCCCATCGTTATAGCAGCCTCATAGCATTGCCATTTTGCGGAAATCTGCAACAGTTACGCCCATCTTCTTGGCCGCAGTCTCTATAGTCAGAGTGCCATCCTTAACTAATCCCTTGAATGCATCAATGAGTCCCTCAGTATGGCCCTGTTTTACGCCCTGTTCTATGCCCTGTTTTACGCCTTCCTCGAAATTTTCTTCTTTTGCCACCTTCAAGGCCTCGTTCCAATCCCATTTCAACGATATCACATCCAAAACTCAAAGTAACATCACAGCATAGCCATCTTGCGGAAATCTTCTACTGAAATACCAGCTTCTTTCGCTGCGTCCGACAGTGAAAGAAGGTTTTTCTTTACCAGATTGGTCAAAGTTTTGAAACTGCCCTTCGCCTCACCTTGCTCGATGCCTTTTTTTACGCCTTCCTCGAAATTTTCTTCTTTTGCCACCTTCAAGGCTTCGTTCCAATCCCATTTTGCCGATACCATATCTAAAACCTCACTTTCGTTCTCGCTGAAA